>CAZEIY010000065.1:2733-14754 GCA_964512375.1 uncultured Rickettsiales bacterium
CGCTGATATCGGTGAGACCACCCTCATCCTGGCGTAGCAGCAAGGGGCTACGCAGCGCATCGATGCCTGGCCCGGAGTCTTGCGGCAAGACTCTGCGGCTGACGAAGAGGTCGAGATCTCCGTCGTCGTCGATGTCCACCCAGATGGGTGCGTAGCTGTGCTCAAGATCGGGCGCGGGCGAGGCCCCTGCCAGCAGTTGCCCAGTGACGTCCTCGAAGATGAAGTCACCCAGTCCCTTGTAGATACGCAGTCCAGAGACGGCGGCCAGCGTGACATCAGCGATACCATCGTCGTCAAAGTCGGCGAGGGATATGCCGTGAGCTCGGGCGGGGGGAGCCGGAAGAGCATCGGTGAGGGGCTGGAGAGAGATGGGCTCGGCACTGTCAGTGGGGAGGTCAGGCCCGGCCCCACTACAGGCTGGCAGCAGAGTTGCCGTCGCCAGGAGTATTGATATCGATAGGGCAGCTACGGAACGGAGGGGTTCCCGTCGGGAGACGAGGGTGGAGTGCAGACAGGGCTTCATCTGGGAAAGAGGATAGCCCAGAGGGCTACAGCTCTCCGGTTTTCACGTCCCGCGCGCAGCGAAAGCCGATGATGGAGTCGATGCGGTCCTCGCGGTAGGGGTAGCGCACGGCCATTGAGCTCGAATAGTCGCGGTTGCCCCAGCTGTTGCCGCGCGCCAGACGCAGCGTGTTTCCCAACCCCTTTCGTTCGGACGTGTCGCCGCCCGGGTAGGTCACAAAGTGGCCATCGACCCACTCGCTGACGTTGCCGGCCATGTCCATAACGCCCGCCGCTGAGCGGTCATCTGGATAGCTACCCACGAGCGCGATCTCGGGCTTCTTGGAGCCTGTCCAGTTCTTCTCGAAGTGGTCCCAGGCGTCAATGTCTTTGAGCGGACCGCTCAGTCTGCTGGCGAGGTTGGCCTTGTGGGAGTCGAATGTGGAACCCCAGGGATAGGGCATTGCCTCGCGCCCCCTCGCTGCATGTTCCCACTCGTATTCGGTCGGCAGGCGTCTCCCGGCCCAGCGGCAATAGGCGTCGGCGTCGTTCCAGCTGACCATCACCACAGGGACTTCGCCCAGCCCTTTGGGGTGCGTGTCCCGGAACCAGTTGTAGATGGCCGCCCAGTTCTCGTGCACATACGGTGTGTCCCGACCAGTTGCACGTACGAACTCCTGGTAGCGCAGATTGGCGACCTCGTAGCGGTCGATGTAGTAGGGCTTCAGGGTGACAGGGTGCACCGGGCGCGCGCCGGGAATCGCTGCATCCCCCATCGGGAAGCTGCCTCCCGAGATCAACACTTCAGCGCTCAGGTCGACGCGGTCCTTGCGGGACTTTAAGGCACCTGGCGCCGAGAAGGAGGCCTCAGCCGCGTAGCCCAGGAAGGGAAAATACTCATCCTCCCAGTGTTCGATGATGGCATCTTCGCTGGGCTGGACACGGCCACCCTGGCGGAGTGCCTCGGGGTGCTCAGCATTCCCTAGCTCATCGGAGTGCTCGCCTTCCGGCCCCTGCTCTGGGTGCTCGCCTTCCGGCCCCCGCTCTGGGTGCTCGTCGGCCGGCCCCTGGTCAGAACGCTCGCCTTCCGGCCCCTGCTCGGGGTGCCCGTCCACCGCACCCTCTCCGCTCGCATTATCTGGTCGGCCCATGTCGCGGGGAGCACCCTTGCAGCCGAGCAAGCAACCAAGGGCGACGAGCCCTGCTAGATTTGCCACGTGTCTTCGAATACGCCTCAGCTTTCTCGCCTGCGCTCGCGGCTCATGCCGTTGGTGGGCTCTCTCCTGCTTGTGTTCCTGTCGCTCGAGCTGGGCCTGCTCTTGACCGAGTCCGAGCAGCAAGAGGCTTTCTTTGCGCCGTTCGAGCACAGTGATGATTCCTACAACGTGGACCCGACCGAGAAGGCCAGCGAGGTTCCAGCCACGGGCATGACCCTGTCCTGGTACCTGCCCGGTGGCGCAGGTGTCACTGGCTCGGCGCCGGTTCAGATCAACAACCTTGGTTTGCGAGACGGCCAAGACTATCCCCAGAGTAAGCCCTCTGGATGCTACCGGATTCTGGTGCTCGGGGATTCGATGACCTTCGGCAAGGGAGTGCTCGAGGAGCATAGCTGGCCGGCTGTACTCGAGCAGGACCTGCAGAAGCGCTATCCGGGTCGCTGCGTTGAGGTGCTCAATGCAGGTATGTCCGGCACGGACTTTCAACTGCAGTACCAGCACTTTGCGCGACACTGGCAGGAGTTTGGCCCTGATCTTGTGCTGGTCGGCCTGTCCCACGCCAGTGAAAGACAGCAACAGGAATACGCTGAACTGCACTCTCCCTGGTGGATGCAGCTCGCCGCTCTTGTGCCCGCGAGCCGGCACTCCGCCCTGGTGCGCAGTCTCTACTACCGGAGCTACCTCGCGATTGGCGATCAGCTTCCAACCGGCCCGACTTCTGCCCAGGGTGAGATCCGAGTTCCCACGAAGAAGGACTGCACCGACGACGATCCCTGCACCATCGACTTCTGGCATGAGTTTCGAGGTCAGTGTGTGCACACCGCTGATCCCTACTGCACCAAGCCCTGCGGCGCCGACGCTGATTGTGAGTTTCCGGAAGGGATGGCGCCCTGCACGTTGAGTCAGTGTGTGAGCGGACAGTGTCGATACCAGCCTCTGGCTGTCGACGAGTGCGCGACCTGTAGTCAGACGAGTGACTGCGATGACAGCTTCTGTGAGCCGCGTGAGTGCAGGGGAGGGCGATGCCGCAAGAACGAGCGCCTATGCAGGGACGACGATCACGACACATTTGACGTGTGTTCCGAGGAGGAAGACCGCTGCCTACACCTGCTGGGAGATCGGGTTCGCCCTTGTGAGACCGAGGATGACTGCCTCAGTGATCATCCCTGTCAGGAGTTTGAGTGTGCCGCTGGCAGGTGCGAGGTCACAGAGCCCAGCGCAGGTTGCGGGGACCCCCTGCTGCTTCCCCTCTCCTGTGATTCAGGAGGTAGCTCGTCGGAGTGCGTGCGGCCCCTTGGTGACCGCTGCATCGCTGGCTTGTGTGAAGAGGATTTCTGTCAGTGGCGCGAGGTGACGAACAGTCCGGAGTGCACGCACTGCAATGCAGATGAAGAGTGTGGAGATAGCTTCTGCAGCTGGGGAGTGTGCACTGGCGCTGTGTGCACCCTTGAGACCGTACCGTTCTGCCAGGACCGCGATCCAGCCACTGAGGATTCGTGTTCTGAGGAGCATAAGGCGTGCCTGCACCGCTACGAGAGCACGCCGGGCCCCTGCGCCAGTCCGCCGACCGATGACGGCGATGCCAGCACTGTGGATGTCTGCGACACCGATAGCGGTACAACGTTGCATCTGCCAGCCGCCGAGGGCCTGTGTGCAACGAGCAACCTCTGCTTTCACAGCTACCAGGGTCCCGATGGCTTCTGTCTGGGAGAGGCCATCTCGTGCTTGCACGACAACGCCTGTCCAGCGCGTTGTGACCCGAAGGTCGGTTGCGTGTACGACGACGAGCAACTGTGCCCCTGTACGGAGGACAGTGAGTGTGATCTCGGCAATCCCTGCGCACGCTTGCTGTGTGTCGACGCCGAGGCGGGACGCCGTCAAGGGGCGGGCGGGGCCTGTTGGGGCACTCTCATTGATGAGTGCGTGCCGTGCAGCAACGACACCGATTGCATCGTGGACGAGTGGTGCATTCTCGGAAGCTGCGCAGAGAGCGGCTTCTGCAGCTATCAGACCGGCATCACCTGCGACGATGGAAATCCCGAGACGACCGGCTTCTGCCACGGTCAGAAGGATGTCTCGTGCACGTTCGAAGTGCTCTCGTCCGGGCCGGGTAGAGGCTTCTAGTTCGGGAACTGGGAGCGTAAGGGGTGTTGAGCGCTCAGTTGTGGAACATGCGTCTCGCGAGTCCCGTGTCGAGGCGCTCCGCGCTGACCGTTACCTCCCAGGTGTAGACCAACACCTCATCCATAGAGATGGTTTCGTACAGACGCAGGCGGTCGCCATCGCGCAAGGTCAGCGGTAGGCGGGATCCCGGCAGGTGGACCTGCTTGAGCTGTGGGCGCTGCACTTCTTCGATGCTGAACAAGCGCTCGCTCTGTACTTCGGCGAAGGGCTCTCCGCCGAAGCGAAGATAGACCGAGACCTGCGAGGGGCCATCGCGAACCACTCGGAGCTCGGCAGGGGCTGCATCCCAGCCATCGAGGCCGCGGACCAGGAAGGCTGCATCTGGAGCACTGATGTCGAGGGCACCCCCCGCCTCGCTACGAGGCCTGGCGAAGTTTCGGCTGCTCACCCAGGGCCGGCTCAGGTCCAGTGTGATGCTGCGCAAGGGAGACGCCGTATCCTCGACGGTGCTCGCGGGTCGGCGCAGGCGACGGTCCGCATAGTCCGAGAAGAGGGAGCGCAGGCGCTGTGCCGGTCGTAGGGGGCTGTACTGCTGCAGCGCGTAGGCGCTGGGTAGCGGGCTTCCCCGTGTGACCAGAGAACGCTCGAACTCGAGGTAGGCAGGTACTTCTGTGCGCACGTGGGGGTATTTCTTGTAGAAGCGCGCGTCGTCGGGAACCGAGAGCAACGCCGCCGACATCGCCCCACAGCTCACTACCAGGCAGAGTACGGCCAGTAGCAGCCAGCGGGACTGGGAGTGGCGGCTCTCCGGGTCGACATCCAGCGCGGCAAGGCCAGCGGCAAAGGCCACGGTAAGTAGGGGGAACAGGCAGAGGATCAGCCCCATCTTGTTTGGGTCCATCCAGTTCTCCAGGACGGCCAGCAGGGCGTACAGGGGAAGTGCCCAGGCGAAGAGGGCCAGCGCCAGGCTCCGGTGACGCCGAATGAGCGCGATGCCGCCCAGGACCGCGAGAGCGCTCAGGAGTGAGCCCAGGTGCGAGGCGACGTTGAGCGGATAGTAGATGGAGGTTGGGAACGGGTTGTAGGGGGTGCGAATCCACTGCTCCGCGAAGGGCAGGTTGAGCAGCCCGGTGTAGCCAAACTCCCAGCCAAGAAGGCTGTGTGGTGTCGCCTGGAAGACTTCGTCGATGAAGTGCTCGTGAGAAATAGGAGACCCATAAGTGAACTGGTGGTGCAGGAGGCAGGGAACCAGGGCGAGGGCGGCGGTGCCCAGTAACGTGCCTACGTCTCGAGGCCGGCGGGGAATGAGCAGGATCACTGTGAGGGCCAGGGGAGCATCCACGTGGCGAATGCCGAGGGTGATCCCAAGCGCCAGCCCAGCGGTGACCAGCGCGCCTCCCTCCAGGGCGAGGGCGAGGGCCGCCGTGGCGAATGCCATGGCCATCACGTTCTCGTCGAGGATGACGATCTTGAGGACATAGGGATTGCACAGAGCCAGGGCTGCAGCGAGCAGGGCCAGAGAGGGCCGCGGGCAGAGATGTCTCGCCAGGCGAACTCCAAAGAGCAGAGAGAGTGCTGCGAGTAGGGCGTACACCAACCGAAAGCCGAGGAGATCGAAGAGCACAACCCAGGGCGCGATCACCGTGGTTGTGCCGTAGCGCTGACCCGTGCCAGGCGCATCGATGAGGTCCATGCGTGCGCCTTGTTCACGCTCTCTCGACCGAATAGGCCCTTCTTCTTCGTGTGGGTCGATCGGCGGAGCGGCATCGGCGCTGATCGCCTGCATGACCACGCCATTGATACAGGCGTACTGAAAGTGCTCCCGGTCGTAGTTGACCGCAAACAGGGCGAACACGCCGAGAGCAGCGAGGAGCGCGTGGTTGTCTCCGTGGCTGCTGTTCGAGAAGTTCGAGAGCGCCGGCCACAACGGAACATCGCTTCGCCTACGCAGCACGGCCAGCGCGCAGACCGAGATAACCACAGAGCAAGCGGCAAGCAGCGGCAAGCCCAGGTAGCTGCGGCTCACCAGGGCGATGGTGAAGGCGGGTACGGGCACGACGATCATGGAGCAGAGCAGGCTCTCAGAGATCGCTTGCAGAAGGGTCGGGCTCGGCCTCAAAAGCCTGGCTAGCAGGGCGCCAGGCACTACAAGTAGCGACGCCAGGGCGAGATCGACCGGGATCTGTAAGAGCGTGGCGAGCACGACTATCGACTCACGGGCACTGGAAGTTCCATGCCCGGCTGGCTGGAACCGACACGATGTCTCTCGGTGTCGCTGCACCTCGGTCCCAGTAGTGAATGGTCTCTTCAGAGAAGATCACGAGTGGCTCAGCGTCTTTCTCAAGCTCTGTTTCCCTGTCTATTGGAGCTGCAAGTGCTTCGCCAGGATACTCTGGAGATGAGGGGCTTTTCGCTGTATCGACGAGACCAGCGTCCGACTTGGCAGGAGCGCTCTCTGGCTCTGCCGAGTCGTCGTCACCCTCGTCTGGGCCTCCCATTGCAGGTAGCAAGTGACGGCAGGCCGGATCGTCGGAGCAGTCCAGGTCGTCGCAATCGGCCTTCCCGTCGCCGTCGTCATCGAGACGGTCACTGCAGTTCTCTTCCGCGGCGGTGTTGCCCTCAAGGAGTCCCTGCTCGTCGCCTTGGTGTTCATCCTGATCTTGTCCATCAGCATGCTCATCGTCGTGCGTGCTGCCTCGGTCATCGTCGTGTTTGCCGTCGGTCCCTTCGCCGGGCTCGTCATCGGGGTCGCTACCTCGGCCATCGTCTTCTTCGTCGAGGCCCAGTTTCGCCTTCCAGCTCCAGACGAGCTCGCCGACCTCATAGCAGCGCACCTCAAGCAGGGTCTCTTCTTCCTGCTCCACAGGCCCCATCCAGGTCCAGCGACCGGTGCGTACACCTTCGGCGTACTGGCCGGTGCCAAGTCGGGTCCAAAGGTCAGGCAGCAGGAGCGCAGCTGGCCAGACCGGTTCGTGACCGCTGCTATGGGCTTCGAGTTGAGCTTTTCGTGACAGGCCAAGCTCACGCCACAGCCCCTCCCTCTTGTCCGAAACATAGTCGCCGCGCTCAAGGACAGCTGCGAGGGAATGCTCCGTGGACTGCGCGCGCCGAGCCCGGCGGCTTGCCTCCATCCATGGGCCTGACCGCTGCCCATTCTCGAACATGCCGCGGGCGACCAGATGGCCTTTCTCTTCGCGTTGGTATGGGCCCTGAAGCTGCCCAGACTCTGTCAAGCAGCGTCGCTCGATGCTTGCTTCAGAACCGCTGTTGATCGGCTCCGTTCCCGCAGGACACTCGTGAAGCCAGAGGTCCCATGGTGCGAGATCGAGAAGCTGCTCGGCCATGTGCCGGTGGATGTAGGCATCGGGGTGACCGTCTGAAGGATGCACCTGGTGCTCGGACATTTCCACTTCACTGAGGCTGCTCCGCAAGTCGACGCATGGAATGCCATGATCGTCGAGCAAGCGTTGCAGTCGCTCCTGCTGGTCGCGCCGGGTCGGACGCTCGTGTCCTGCGAGCGCCGGGAGCAGCGCACAGGCGAGCTGGGTCTTGTTGCCTGCGGTCAGGCGATGCAGCTTGAGGAGTGAGCTTGAGAAGGCCTTCAGCTCCTCATCGCCAGGATCAGGAGCCACCGGAAGGACAAGGAGCGCATCCTGGGGAAATCCGACCGCGCCGTCGTGCAGACCGATCCGGAGGCTACCGAGCACGAGTACCAGCACGCCGAGGATGAGCATAGGTCGCGAGCGATGGCCCCTGGCAGCTCCATGCTCCGTCATAATGTGGTCGAGCCGCCCGTCGGAGTTCAGCGGCCTTCGTAGCAGCGGCTCACGAGCGAGAGGTGATCCAGTTCGTGAGGTGCCAGAGGCATCTCCTCCGGATTTACTTTGACGGAAGCCTCTATGAGCTTCATCACCCCGTCGGGCGCCGAGAGTGGAATTTCCAATTGCGTGCAACCCTGCCCCACGACGCCCTTCACCTTGTTCGGCTTCTGTCCTTTGGGGAAGGCCATGGCGCACAGGAACAGGGGCTCGTCCTTGGGGGCGACGTAGGACAGGTCGAAGCGACCTGAAGAATTGGTGAGGTTCACCACGCGGGGGTTGTCCTGGCTCTGTTCTTCGTCGAGGATCGCGCCGGCCGCCGCGGCCACCATGAAGGAGCCAGCCTTCACATCGACCGCCTCCACAGTGCCGCTGATCTCCCGCCTGACCATGCCTTCTTTGACGAGGCGATCACCGAAATCGTCCGCACTGATTATCAGCAACTGAGTTTTCAAGGGCTCGGGCTTGAGACTGAGGTCGCCGTGTCGCTCAGTTGCGTCCTTACCTCCAGCGAGCGCTTTGGGGAGACAGGAAGCCATTCTGATGCCCTGAAAGTCGCCGTAGGTTCGTGGCCACACAGCACACACGTGCAGTTTTTTCTCGGAGCTGGTGAGATCCAGGCTGAACTCGGGGTCGATGCCAGTGGTCATGCCATGGACCTTTACGAACGCTCCTCCTCCCCACTTCGAGACGGGCTGTTCAACAGCGACCACCGCCCACTCTTTGGGAGGTCCCTTGTCGGCGGGGAAGCCTTCGGTGGCTACGCTTCCAGAGAATCGGTAGCTGAATTTCTTGCTCGCCTTGGCCTTCTTCCAGCAAAGGCCCGCAGCCGTGCCACTGGCGGGCTCACCGTCCGGTAGGACCCCTTCGCTTCCTTCGGGGCCCTCCTCGCCTTCCTTCCAGCCGCCTCCGGCAGGGGTGGAGATGGCGTCATCAGGCGCTACGCCCTCGGCCCCCTCGGGTCCCTCCTCACCTTCGTTCCAGCCGGCTCCAGAAGGCATCGTTCCATCCCCTTGTGGGTTGACGTTCTCTCCGCCCTCGGGTCCTTCTTCTCCTTCCTTCCAGCCGCCACCACCGGGCAGCTTGGAGTTCTTCTTTCTTGCCTTCGTGCCTTTGCCGGCGGCTGCCGCCATGGCGATCTCTTCGGGCGTCTTGAACTCCTGCCTGGTCGGCGGCTCGATCTCGTCGATGCCCTTGCCCCACTGCATGTAGGAAATAATGACTACGCCCAGGAGCAGCGCGATGGCTGCGGCGCGGATGGCTTTCTCGTTGGCCATGTCTGGGACTCCGTAACGGGGAAGAGAGGTGCTGGGGAAAACTACCACGCCTCAGGCCTGCTCCATGGCCGGCATCTCCGGACCGTCGTGATTCGCCTCCTGGCGTACCAGGTACGGCCCGGCGATCAGCACGTCGATGCCGCTGGTGGTGAATGCGCGAATCGCGTCGAAGGGAGTACAGACAATGGGCTCTCTGTGCAGGTTGAATGAAGTGTTGACCAGATCGGGGCAGCCGCTTCGCTCGTGATAGAGGGACAAGAGACGGTGAAACGTTGGATTCTCTTCTTCGTGCAGAATCTGCGGTCGAGCGGTGCCGTCGACGTGGACGACCGCGGGGCTGGTCTTCTTGAAGTGTTCGGTAGCCTCGAAGGTGACCGTCATGTAGCGCGCGGCCAGCTCTCCGCCAGCAGTGCGCTCGAAACACTGCTCGGTGTACTCGGCGAGGCAGACCGGGGCAAAGGGCATGAATTCTGATCGACCCAGGCGGCGATTCAGCCATTGGTTCACGGCGGGCTCGGTGGTCCCGTACATGATGGTGCGGTTTCCCAGGGCGCGAAGCCCGTACTCCATGCGTCCGCTGAAGCGAGCCACCACCTTGCCATCGAGCAGAGCATCGACGGCGGCGGCCTCGATATCGCTCGGGCGTTCCGCCTCGAGGCCGGCTTCGCTGAGGGCCTGCTCTATCTCGCCGTCGCTGTAGCCTGGCCCCAGGTAGATGTTACCGAGCTTGTTGTTGCTGGCGAGGCCCTGCTCGGCAAACCACGCGAAGCCTGCGCCCATGGAGATCCCCTGGTCGGTCATGGCGGGGTGAATGAAGATGCGGTCCACCTCGGGTAGCTCAAGGATCTTCTGGTTGACGACGACGTTCGCGAACGTTCCCCCAGCCATCACAACGTCGCGCAGGCCCGTTGTGCGCAGGGCATTCCGGACGTACTCGACCATGACGTCCTCCAGACGCTTCTGGCAGGCGGCCGCGATGTCTTTGGGGTCGTGTTGTTTCAACTCGGCGTAGTTACCTCGCCGGCGACTCCGGCCGATCAGTCCGGGAGTCATGAAGCCCGTGCCCTCATCGTTCAGGGCAAAGAGTCGCTCCATGATGGGGTAGCAGGGCTTTGGGTCGCCATGTGCGCTGAGGCCTGTGACCTTGCCAGCGAGCAGGTTGTGATAGCCGAGAAGCTGGGCGATCTCGCCGTAGAACTGACCCGGAGAGTGTCGTGCTGAGGTGCCATAGAGGTACTCGGCGCGACCCGAGCGGCAGGTGAAGACCTTCGAACTGAAGCCATCACCCATGTTGTCGGCCGTGACGGCGAGGGCCTGCTCGAAGCCGCTGGACATCCAGGCAGAATAGGCGTGAGCGGTGTGGTGGTCGACGAAGTCAGCGAGCTGCGGAAAGCGCCGCTTCATCAAGGTCTCACTGACCGTCGAGGTTGCCCTGGCAAGCAATCCACCGCGGCTGAGCTGATGCTGGACGTAGAGCCAGGCCTTGTGCTTGGGGCCGAAGTAGTCGTGCTCGCCTTCGGGCAGCATGCCTCGGGCCAGGCGCGGCAGAAAGTGGGTGGGGTTGGCCGGCAGGATGACATCGACGTCTTCGATGTCGATGCCTGCGTGGCCGAGGCAGGCTTCTACGGCGAGACTCGGAAACCCCGCAGCGAAGCGCTTTCGGGCTAACCGCTCCTCGGCGACGGCGAACACAGGCGTACCGTTCTCGAAGAGGGTGGCGTTCGCGTTGCTGTCCTCGTGGATCGAGAGCAGCCAGCGGGGCATACCTCGCTGTTCAGACACCGGCAGACTCCTGGCGACGATGCGCCACGTAGCTCAGCGCGAGGATGCAGCTTGAGGTCGCGACGATTCCCAGGGCATGGATGTGTGTTCCCAGCAGTATGGCGATGGAAAAGTGAACCAGGGGTAGCGCAAGGACGCCGATGGTCAGGCCGATCACGCCCATCGTCAGAGGGTCCCGATCACGGAGCATGATCCACGCTATGGCGAAGCCGGGAAGAAGCGTTCCGTAAGCGAACAACACGAGGCCCAGCAGCAGTGACAGCATTGGTTTACATGTTAGCTGGAATCGAGAGTTGGTGCCTGTCGGAGCGCCTCGCAATGGGCTCGCTAGTGCTAGTCTTCCGAGTCTGGAGGAGCCCCTGATGACTGAGTCACGTCTGTTCTCGCTCGTTCTCGTGCCACTGCTAGCTGTGTTGAGCGGCTGTTCCGGAGGCTCTGCCCCACAGCTCGCCACGGACTCGGTCCTCCTCGACTTTGGTGAGGTAGGCCTTGGAGGCAGCGCGGAGGCGACGTTGAGCGTTGACAACGAGGGAGGAGCGGTAGCTGAGATCGGCATGCCCGTGATCTCTGGGCAAGACGGCGCTTCCTTCTCGTTGGTTAACACCGATTGGCCGATCACTCTGGAGCCAGGCGACGGCGTCGATGTAGTGCTCGTGTTCGCGCCAGCGGCGAGCGGGGTCGCAACCGCCGAGATTGAGGTGTCGGCTGCACTCTCCGGGGGACTGTCTGGCGGAGTCGACGCCTCGGTTACCGGCAACCTGTCGGTCGCCGTTGCGCTCCTGGGCCAGGGCCAGAGTCAGAGCACAGGGGATGATGATGACTCCGCGGTCGGCGATGATGATGACACCACTGGCGGTGACGACGACGACACCTCCGTCGGCGATGATGACGACACCTCCGTCGGTGACGATGACGACACCTCCGTCGGTGACGATGACGACGACAGTGAGGCCGGTGAGGACGCTGACGGGGATGGTTTTGCCGACCAGGCTGATGGTGGAACGGACTGCGATGACTCAGATCCCACCGTCAATCCAAGTTCCTACGAGATCTGCGATGGCGTCGATAACGACTGCGATGGGGATGTCGACGATGCTCCCATCGATGGCCTGACCTGGCACCTGGACTCAGATTCAGATGGGTACGGCGGTCAGTTTCTCAGCGAGGAAGCCTGCTCAGCACCGACGGGCTATGTGGACAACACAGATGACTGCGATGACCTGGTTGCCGCCGTCTACCCAGGAGCCACCGAGCTGTGCAACGGCATCGACGATGACTGCGATGGCGACATCGATGAGGACG
>CAZEIY010000066.1:0-14654 GCA_964512375.1 uncultured Rickettsiales bacterium
GACCACACTCTGTATATGTCGGAGAAGCTTGTCGCGTTTCTTTCTCAGTCCCTCGAGGAATCACGGCTGGGGCTTGCCCCCTTTCTGGGGGAATATGTCGGACCAGATTGCGACCGACGCGAGGCCGTAGAGGCGAGCGTGGCGCGAACGACGGCCGCGACCAGTGATGCCGAGTGGGCCGAGCTACTCTCGATGTTCAAGAGTCTGGCGCAGGATTTCGGGCCTCAGCCTGGCCATAAGCTGGCGAGCGATCTGCTGTTGGCCTTTGTTGGGCCTCTCCTCAATTTGAACAGTACTCTGTCAGGAATCGAGTATCTCGATGGGGCGATACAGGCATCCGATAGTGGTCGCCGGGTGATGCTGATCTGTAACCACCTGGGCTATGCGGATACGATCTGTACCCGTGGCCTGATTCAGAGGGCCGATCGAGCCGGGGTGATGGAGCGCCTGTGTCCCGTAGCTGGGCCCAAGGTCTACCTTGATCCACTTCGCCGTATGGGCGTGGCGTCTTCACCATCGATTCGGGTCGCTCAGTCCAGTCAACTGGCCAGCAATGCGGCAGAGCTGTCACCGCGCGAGGTAGCGCTCATCGCTCGCCGCTGTCTCGACGATGCTGGGAACGAGATGGATCAAGGGCGAATCATTCTGCTCTACCCCGAAGGCACGCGCTCTCGCAGCGGTCATATGGGGCCCTTCCTACGTGCGGTGGCTCGCTGGCTCACGATTGAAGGGGTCTTGCTGCTGCCTCTGGGGCAGTGGGGGTCTGAGGTCATCGACCGCGTCGGGGATGACTACATCCGTTCTGGCACCGTTCACTGTCGCTTTGGGCCCTTGCTTGATAGCAGGGCGCTCACAGACTCGGGCCTGAGCCGCATCGAGGTTGCCGCAGCAGCGCACGAGGCGGTAGCCGCGTTGTTGCCAGAGAGCTATCGGCCCAATCCAGAGTCAGATCGGGTCGTCTAGATTCTTCAGGCAAGTACTTTGCCGACCGCGTCCGCTAGCTCCCCGTTCTCGTGCATCTCGCGGACAATGTCACAGCCGCCAATGAACTCGCCGCCCAGGTAGAGCTGCGGCAGAGTTGGCCAGTCGCTGACTTCCTTGATTTCCTGACGCAAGTTGGCGTCTGAGAGGACATCACGCGTCTCAAAGGGCACGTCGAGTTGGCGCAGGATGTCGACCACTGCTGCCGAGAAGCCGCAGCGTGGCATAGCTGCGTTCCCCTTCATATAGAGAAGAATCGGGACGTTCTTAGTGTCCTTCTCGATAGAAGCACGCACCTCTTCGGTCGATAGGGCAGGCGGAGCTGGTTCAGCTGCAGGTGTCGCGATTGCGAGGCCAGCGCTCCTGGAAGGCGTGCGGTCCGCAACCTCTGCGGGACGGAGCGTCTTCTTCCTTCCGACGATGGGTAGGCGTCGCTTGATTCGAGAAAGGATGCCCATTGGAATCTCCAGGGATGGAAGGGGTGCGCGTCGGTAGATGAGGAGGGATCCTCATTCTGGGGGGTGCAGTTCCTGCGTTGCCCATTATAGTTGGCGTCCTCCCGGCTGCTTTAGCAGACTTCGTTCTACGCCCCAGACCGCACACATGGAAGCGCACATGATCATGAGAATGAAAGATAGAGTCGCGATCATCACGGGTGCATCTCGAGGCGTAGGGGCGGCCTGCGCCGTGGCGCTAGCAAGAGAGGGCTGCAACATCGTGGCTGCTGCCAAGACCATTGAGCCGCACCCCAAGCTCAAGGGCACCCTTCATGACACGGTGCGCATGGTCGAGGAGGCCGGTGCGCGTGCTATCGCAGTGCAGATGGATGTGCGCTTCCCCGAGCAGGTTGAGTCTATGGTTGATCAGGCTATGGAGGCCTTTGGTCGAGTCGATTATCTCATCAACAACGCTGGCGCCATCTTCTGGGCTCCCGTCGATCAGTGGACCCCAAAGAAGTTCGATCTCGTCATGGATGTGAATGTCCGGGGAGCCTTTCTTTGTAGCCGAGCGGTCCTTCCGGTCATGAAGAAACAGGGTTTTGGGCACATTCTGATGATGTCGCCCCCCGAACATCCGGAGTCTTCGGCTGGCAAGGCGCCCTACATGGTCAGCAAGCTGGGCATGACGATGGTGGCCCGAGCCATCGACGTCGAGAACAAGGATGACGGCATTGCCGCGTGTGCCTTGTGGCCGATCACGGGCATTCGCACCGCAGCAACCGAGAATCTGGGTATGGGCAGTGTCGGCGAATGGCGCACTCCGGACATCCTCGCGGACGCTACTCGCGAGCTATTGCTACGTGATCCAGGCGACTGCAGTTTCCGAGCGTGGCTCGACGAGGATGTGCTTGCAGATGCGGGCATCACTGATCTCAAGCAGTATCGCTGTGATCCTGAAATTGAACCTCACCCCATGTCTATTCTGCTAGTCGATCCCACCTGGACTCGCTGAACCTGGAGTACCCCATGAAATCAGTATTGCGGACACTGCTTCTACTGTTCCTAGCCCTGGCCTTTACCCTGCCGGCGGGCTCATCCTTTGCTCAAGCGGATCGTCGCGAGGTTGAGGGGGAAGAAGATGAAGATCTTCTGGACCGTGCCCGACGTGAGAAGCGCAATCCGCTTCAGCTCTATTACAAGGCCAGTCGAAAGGGGAAGCTCAACAAGGAGGGGGCGGTGCGGCTCGGAAAGGTCGATCTGGACCTGCCCTATGCTAAGGCGACCCTGGACGGTGGCTGGCTCATTCCGGTTGTAGCCAAAGACATCGACGACGACGACCTTGAGGGCAAAGAGGTACCTGAGCGGAAGTCCATTGCGGCGGTCTACGTGGGTACGGGCAGTTTCCATTGGGACGCTCCCAATCCTACGGAGCGCTGGATGCTCAACGAGGGGCTACGCATGGTTCACCCCACCAAGAAGAAGGTGGACGTAGATGGAGTCGACGCCACTATTGAACGAGGGGCAGTCCTCTACTTCAATGGTTCCTGGCGTGACACTTTCAGCGGTGAGAGTGATGCTTCCGGCATCGACAAGAAGAGCTGGAAGTCAGCCGAGAAGATGTGGAAGGCCCGTAAGGGAGTGTTCTTTTCGTCAGTCAGCCGCGCCCAGACTCGAGACGCCTTCGCTGAAGGAGAGCGAGACCTCCTGATTCTCGACATGGCCACGAAGTCCATTAAGGGAGGTAGCTACCTCAGCTACGGTCTCGATCCTGGAGACGCCGAGCCGGTCTCTTTGGGGATCATCAGGCCGTATGCGCTGAACCGCGACTCACTCGACTTCTTCGATCTGGGTCAGTGGGTACTCCCTGAGATGGACGAGAAACTCAAGCCCGCAGAGATCGCCATGGAGCGTCTCCGCGGGGACATCGACATCGAGCACTATGACCTCGACCTGACAGTCTATCGCGATCAGGACGTGGGCCTCTATGCCGTCCGACTCAAGGGCACCGTGGACTTCAAGGTGCTCAACGATGGCATTCGCATGGTCAACTTCGCACTGATCAACAAGTTCGACGAGAACGATCAGAGCTACAAGGTCAAGTCACTCAAGGATGGAGAGGGCGCTCGCCTCGACTACCTGCACAGTGGTGACTCTCTTATGGTGCGGCTCCCCCATATCGCAAAGAAGGGGGACTCATTCAAGATGGAGATTGTGGCCGAGGGGGCGGTGGTCAACGGCATCAAGCAACCGCCTCCAGCTACCAGCCTCACCGATCAGCAGAGTCTTGGGAACGTGGTCAAGCTGGTCAACTATCGGTTGCCTGTTCAGGGCTGGTTCCCTGGTTCCGACAATATGTCGGACTACTTCACCTTCGACTGGAAGCTGAAGTTGCCGAAGCCCTTTGTCGCGGCGACCTCGGGGACCCTTCTTTCCATGGAGGAAGAGGGCAAGTTCAATGTGCACGTCATCAAGGAGCAGGTCCCCGTCATCTTCCCGGTCATTCTGTTTGGTCGCTTCTCTATCGCTGAGAACGATGCAGATGTGAGCCAGGGCGAGACCAAGATCCGTATTTACACTCACCCCGGGCAGGGTAAGGACGCGAAGTCCTTCATCGCCGAGGCCGAGGGAATACTGAAGTACTACGGTCTGCTCTTTGGTCGCCCTTACCCCTACCAGGAACTCGACCTGGCGCAGATGCCGGTGGGAATGGGCTATGCGCAGGCCCCCTCGGGGTTGGTGCAGATGACCGGTGAGGTCTACATCTCGAAGACCGATCTTGTGAACATATACGGTGTTTCGGATCCGCAGCTTCGCGATTACTTCATTCCACATGAGTTGGCTCATGAGTGGTGGGGAGCGATGACCGGCTTCTCTACGCGTGATCAGTGGGTCTCTGAGACCTTTGCCGAGTTCTCGGCTGCCCTCTACGTCGAGTTCCGCGACCAGCAGAAGAACGGCGATCCCAACGACATCTCGGGTTATGAGAATCGAATGGAGGAGTGGAAGACTCGGCGGCGTGGTCACAAGCAGGACCGTACGGCTCCGCTGTGGGTGGGCTACCGGGCTGGTCGAGCCAAGACCCAGAGCACGATCTATGCTCGCGGTCCGCTGATCATGGATCTGCTGCGCAAGAACTTTGGTCGTGAGAACGTCATCAAGGCGATGCGCTACTACATCAACTTCGCTCAAGATCATCGGGGTGGCTTCGCGCTCACTGAGGACTGGCAGAACATGCTCGAGCAGGCGATTCCGGGTGTGGGATTTCGTGAGTTCTTACAGCTGTACATCAAGGGCAACCACGCCCTCGATCCCCAGGGCAAGGTGACCATTACCGAAGGCGCAGCTGAGAAGGTCGAGGAAGGCGAAGGGCACTCGCACTGAGCCAGTCCATACATTTTCGACGGGCTCAGTCTGGTGACGCAGCTCTGCTTGAGTCCCTTGAAGCGCGCTGTTTTGGGCGGTCGTGGCCAGCAGGCTACGTCGCCCATGAACTGACTCTTCCGCAGAGTGAGTTCTGGCTGGCTCTCTCCGATGAGATCGTCTGCGGCTATCTGCACTTCTGGGTGGTGGCCTCTGAGGGGAGCCTGCTCAGCATGGCCGTGGTTCCCGAGGCGAGAAGGCAAGGCCTGGGTAGAGCGTTGATAGCGCAGCTCGAGCGACGACTCGTCGAGCATGACTGCGCGGAGATGCACCTTGAGGTCCGGGCGGGCAATGTGGCTGCTCAGAGTCTGTACCGTGCCGTCGGATTCCGTGAGAGCGGGTGTCGCAAGGGCTACTACAGTGACACCGGCGAGGATGCGCTGCTTATGTCCTGTACCCTCGACAGGGCTGAGATTGAGGAGTAAAAGCCTCGAACTCTACAACCCTTGGCGGAGAGCAGAAACGATGCGTGATTCCCTCTCGAAGGTCGTTGAGAATCGCGATCTCGGCAGCGGAATTTTCCTACTGCGTTTGCGCGATCCAGACCTGCTTAGAGAGCGGATCGAGCCGGGTACTTTCGTGATGCTGGCTACTTCGGCGGGGCTGAGCCCTCTGGTTCGGCGTCCTTTTTCTGTGCAGCGTGTGCGCGGTGATGTGTACGACGTGCTTTATCGCGTAGTCGGTGAGGGGACGGAGTTGATGTCCGGCCTGACCGTCGGCCAGGAGATGCGCTGTCTTGGCCCCCTGGGCACCCATTTTGAGCACCCTGAGCCTGGCGAAACGGCGATCCTCCTGGGGGGTGGGGTCGGGATACCGCCCATGGTCGCTCTGGCAGATAGTCTTGAAGAAGCGGGCCATGAACGCTGGCATGCTTTTGTCGGCGTCGGCACTGCTGCTGAGGCCGGCTGCTGGGTGGGCTTTGAGGAGGCATATGGCAGCGGCAATGGTGCCGAGCGGATTCATCGGGCGACCATGGACGGCTCCCTGGGCTTCCATGGTCATGTGGTCGCTGCCTGGCAGGCTTGGCGAGCAACCAATCCTATGGCCGGGGACAAGCTGCGTCTGTATGGCTGCGGGCCGCTGGTGATGCTGCAAGCCATCGCTCGTCTGGCTGGGGAGGAACAGCTCCGGTGCCAGATCTCGGTAGAGACGGTCATGGGCTGCGGAGTGGGAATCTGCATGGGTTGCGTGATTGAGAATGCGGATGCGCGCGATCCTGAACTGTACGCCGAGATGAGTCCTTACGACCGTTGGTTGTTGGTCTGTCGTAAGGGGCCGGTCTTTGACGCCGGCGCTGTGGTGCTCGAAGGTGGGAGTCTCCACTGATGGCTTCTCTCGCTGACGGGGTGCGCGAGGTGGCTCCCGAAGATGTAGATCTACGCGTCGATGTCGCTGGGCTGGCCATGGACAACCCGGTGATGCTCGCTTCGGGCACGGCAGGATATGGGCCTGAGTTGGCTGAAGTCCTCGACCTGAACGCGCTGGGTGGTTTCGTGACTAAAGGCATCGCGACCTATCCCTGGGAGGGCAACGCGCCACCTCGAATCGCCGAGACAAAGGCTGGCATGCTGAACGCTATCGGCCTGCAGAATGTGGGTTTGGAGAGCTTCCTGACCGACAAGGTGCCTTTCCTGCAGAGCCTGCGCGCCAGCGGAGTGAAGGTGGTAGTCAACATCATCGGGAAGACAGTCGAGGAGTACCACGAGGTGGCCAGGGGTCTGCGTGGCTGTGATGCGGTGGATGCGCTCGAGTTGAACATCTCCTGTCCCAACATCAAGGAGGGGGGCATTGCCTTCGGGACGGAGCCCAGTGCCGCCGCTGAAGTCACCGCCGCAACCGTCGAGGGCGCGGACAAGCCGGTGTGGGTGAAACTGTCTCCCAATGTCGCTGACGTCGCGTCGATGGGGGTGGCCTGTGAGGAAGCTGGAGCAACAGCGCTCTCGCTCATCAATACCTTGCTGGGTATGGCCATCAATCTCGAGACCAGACGGCCTCTATTAAGTATTGGAGCGGGGGGGCTCTCTGGCCCTGCTATCAAGCCCGTCGCGTTACGCATGGTCTGGCAGGTCAGCCAAGCATGCTCGATACCAGTCGTGGGGATTGGTGGCATCTGGAACGCTCAGGATGCCCTCGAGTTCATGGTCTGTGGTGCGAGTGCAATCCAGATTGGTACGGCCAACTTTGTCAATCCAAACACGGCCACTGAGGTCGTGTCTGGGATGAGGCAGTGGTGCGCAGAGCGGGGGATTAGGCGGATCACCGACCTGGTCGGAACGCTCGATAAGAGCTGAGTCCTCGCGATGGCGAACGCCACCTTCCGCGAGCGACTTCGCGACGCACCTCCAAAGGACTTCGCTCTGCGCCCGGCCTGGATTCGATTGATCCAGGTTTTGAGAGCGAACAAGCGCGCTACAGGGCATCGCGCAGCCCTGTCCTCGCGTGCGGCTGTAGAACGAGCATTGGACACGCCACTCCCTTCGCCAGCAACCCAGATCGCGCACATCAAGGAGCAGCTTCGTACGTTGTCCCGGGACCTGGGAGGGAGGGACCCCGGTGATGCAGAGTCCCGCGCTCTGGCTGAGTCTATCGATGCGCTGATTCAGGGTTTGTTGCCGCGAATCGCCAGTGGCCCTGTTTCGTTGCGGGTGACTGGGTGGCCGGACGCCTTTCCGACTGCCCAGAGAGAGCGAATGCTGCGTCGCTCGATGGAGTCCCTCACTTCAATGCCCCCCACGGAAGCAGCGGCCTGGGTTCGTGAATTCGATGGGACAGTGCTCGGTGGTCAGCGCCTGTCGGTCAGTCCAGTCCTGTCCGACGGCGAGCAGTTGCCCGCCGTGCCCCGAGAGCTGCGTGCGAAGCCAATGCTCCGCGGCAGGAGGGTTGCCTGGCTTCCTCATCTCGATGAAGAGGGGCGACGCTCTCTCACAGATCGACACCGCGCAGATTCTCATGCTCAACTCATCGATTCCGAAGTCGTTATCGACGCTTGCTGTGGCTGCGGTGGTAATGCGATCGCCTTTGCCCTTGAGGGAAAGAGAGTCCTGGCGATCGAGCCGGATGTTGGCCGCCTTGACCTTGCTCGTCTCAATGCAAGCGAATTTGGGGTGGGAGATCGAATCCGATTCTTTCATGGCGCTCTTCAGGAGCACCTTGCCCCGCTAATGGTCGAGCACCCTGAAGCAGCGGTCTTCGTAGACCCCCCCTGGCGAGTAGGTGATGCAATTGATGACGTGCCACGGTGGCCGGTTCTGCTCCCCGGTGGGCAGGAGACTGCGGAACTCCTCGCGGAGGCCTCGTCCCTGCTACTCAAGCTGCCGCGATCTTTCGATCTTGCATCGTTACCCGCTCGGCCCTGGCAACTGGAGTGGGGCTTTGGCGAAGGAGCCCAGGCCAGCGCCGTCTTGATGATCACGTGTTGGTCGCCCAATCCTTCCTTGCATCGCTGAGAGCCCGGTGCTATCTAGCGCTCAACAATTCTCTGACTCTGGTTAGAGAGGCCTCGCGGCCTCTCTTTTTTTATGGGTCGGTCGGGAGCTGGACTTGGAAGCACCATTCGCTACAGGCATCGCTGATCGCGCTGAGTTGCTCCTGCGTCCGATTCTCGAAGAGAGTGGCTTCTACCTGCTCCTCTGTGAGCTGGTTAGTGGTGGTCGTGGTCCCATTTTGAGGCTCTATGTCGAGCGTCTTGATGGGGTAGCTGTGGGGATTAGTGACTGTGTTTCAGTAAACAACACGGTTACAGACGTCCTGGACGCTGAGGATCTCGTACCTGAGTCTTACGTCCTTGAGGTCTCTTCCCCTGGCGTGGAACGGCCTCTCAAGAGGAGCGAGCATTTCGCAGAGCAGATTGGCAAACGGATCGCAGTGCGTACCTGGGAGCCAATCGGCGAGAGAAAGAACTGGAAGGGGACTCTGGTCCAGGTCGAGGGTGACGTGATCACCATTCGAGTGGATGAGGGCACTGAACATAGGCTTCCGTTGCCGGCAGTTGAGCGGGCCAAGTTGGTGTACATCCCCGAGAGCAAAGGTCAAAAAAAGGGCGGAAGCGCCCGCAAGAAGCGCCGTGCTGGTAGGCGCTGAGTGGAGTAGAAGATGGACGGTCTCAACGGAGTCATCGAGCAGGTCAGCAAGGAGAAGGGAATCTCGACAGATTCTCTTCAAGAGACGATCGAGCAGGCCATGGTTGCCGCAGCTCGACGTATGTATGGGCTGACCAAGGATATCGAGGCGCAGTTCAACCCGAGCAGCAACGAGATAGAGTTGTTCGAGTTCAAGACTGTGGTCGACGAGGTCGAGGAAGAGGACTCTCAGATTGAGATCTCCGAGGCGCGAAAGCTCGATCCCGGCTGCATGGTCGGAGACGAACTAGGTCTCAAGATGGAGGTCGAAGGCCTCGGTCGCATCGCTGCGCAGACCGCGAAGCAGGTCATCATTCAGCGTGTTCGAGACTCTGAGCGCGAGAAGGTCTACGACGCCTATCAGGGCCGCGTTGGTGAGTTGATCACCGGCATTGTTCGCCGTTTCGAGAAGGGCGCACTTGTCGTCGATCTCGGCAAGACTGAGGGCGTGATTCCGTCCCGCGAGCAGGTGCACAGCGAAGGCTACCGCCAGGGCGATCGTGTTCAGGCCTACATCCTTGAAGTGGCGCGAAACGCTCGAGGCCCACAGGTTGTCTTGTCGCGCACCCATCCAGGAATGCTGGTCAAGCTCTTTGAGCTGGAGGTTCCCGAGATCTACGAAGGCATTGTCACCATTGAGGCTGCCGTCAGAGAGCCTGGTCAGCGGGCCAAGATTGCTGTTTCAAGTAGAGATCCTGATGTGGACCCGGTTGGCGCATGCGTTGGCATGAAGGGCTCGCGAGTTCAGGCGGTCGTTGCCGAACTCAAGGGTGAGAAGATCGACATCATCTCGTACAGCACGGACCCAGCTCGGTTCGTCTGTTCGGCCATCAGTCCTGCTGTAGTCACCAAGGTCATCCTTGATGAGGACGGCCGGACGATGGAGCTCATCGTTCCCGATGACATGCTCAGCCTTGGAATCGGTCGTCGCGGCCAGAACGTGCGGCTTGCTGCTCAGTTGACCGGCTGGCGCATCGACCTTCACTCTGAGACGCAGGTCACGGAGATGAATGAGAAGGCGCGCGTTGATCTCATTCGAATTACCGCTCTATCCGAGGACAACCGAGAGATTCTCATTCGATACGGTTTCCGCCGCCTTGAGGACATCGCCGACTCTGAGCCCGCCGATCTCGCAGAGACCCTTGCTATAGGCGAGGAGACGGCACAGACCGTTATTGATGAGGCCGATGAGATCCTCACCGATGAACTACGCATCAAGCTGGAGCGGCGCGAAGAGAATTCGCGTCGTATTGCAGCAGGAGAGCCGACCCTCGAACAAGAAGAGGCTGAGGCCGCTCGCGTTGCTGAGAACGAGCGTCGTGCTGCAGCAGGTCTTCCAAGTCTTGAAGAGGAGAAGGCTGCTGCTGCTGCTGAGGCTGCCGCTCTTGAGGCTGCTGCTGCTGCTGAGGCTGCCGCGGAGGCTGCTGCTCTGGAGGCTGTTGCCCTTGAGGCTGAGGCCCTCGAAGCTGCTGCTTTGGAGGCTACCGCCATGGAGGCCGAGGCTCTCGAAGCTGCCGCGCTTGCGGAGGCTTCTTCAGAGCCCACCGGCGACGAGGTGTCTGCTGAGGCTGCTGTTGATGAGGTGTCTGCCGAGGCTACTGATGACGCGGTTGCCACCGAGGCTACTGATGACGCGGTCGCCACTGAGGCTACTGATGACGAGGCTGCTCAAGAGCCTGCCGCTGAGGTCAAGACGACTACGGAGGACGAATAGCTCTGTGACTGAGGTACTCCGAACCTGTGCAGTGTGTCGCTGCACCCTCGAGAGCGATGATGCAGTACGCATCGTCCTCGACCCCCAGAGCGTTCCCGCCATCGATTGGCGTGGGCGGCTTCCTGGGCGGGGTGCATCTTGCTGTCTCAGTCGGAATTGTCTGGAGTCGCTGGCGAAGCGTGGAGCCCTCTCTCGTGCGTTCAAGCAGGAGGTGAAGGTGCCATCGAAGGACTGGCCAATGCCCGAACTACTCGCACACTCTCGCAAGAGGCAGCGCGAATTGATCGGTCTGGCAGGGCGAGCGGGTGAACTCAAGTCTGGCGGAAATGTGGTGGAGCGGCTGCTCGGGAAGGGCTGGGCCGACTACCTCGTGAAGTCATCGGATGTGGGGGCTTCGGTGGCCTCGCAGTGGGACGAGCGAGCCGGTCGCCGGTCGCTACGGTTGCTCCCCAGTCTTCTGGATTCGGATCAGTTGGGAGGAGCTCTGGGTAAAGGAACTCCTCGGAGTGTGCTTGCGGTCCGGCGTGGGCCCCTTGCCAGAAGTCTTCTACAGGAGTTGAAAAGAGGGCAGGCGCTTATATAATTGCGCGCCGTTCAGAATAGGGGCCCGATCAGGGGCCTATTCTTGAGGGGCGTTGAACAGGACGACGGACTTTGACCATGGCCAAGGGCAGTATTTTCGACAGAGCAGACGCGCTACGACGCAGTTCGCGTGGTTCTACGCCCGGCAAGAGCGAGGAGTCAGCTCCTCCTGCTGAAGTCGGCGCTGAGAGCACTCGTCGCACCAAAGTGCGCACTCGTCGGGTTGCTGGCCGCGCAGCGGAAGCAACTCCAGCACCTGAGACCCCGTCTCGCCAGGTCGTCCGACGTCGCTCGCCTCGAGAGCAGGCTCCTGAGCCAGAGGTAGCTCCAGTCGCGGCGACTCCTGAAGCTATCCCAGTAGTTCCAACTCCAGCCCCCGAGACTGCGCCTCCGGTCGTGGAGGTTGAGGCTGCCCCGGTCGTTGTTTCTGAGGAGGAAGCCGCCCCAGCCCCTACAGTTGAGGAATCTGTTGAGGCGGTATCTGTTGATGCGCTTCTCTCTGATGAAGGGAGCTCGGGTAAGCGGGTCCACAAAGTTCTAAGCGATGGTGAGGTCGCAGCAGACGTTGAGTCTCGAGAGAAGAGGACAACGAAGAAGGTCGCAGTACCCGAGCCTGAGGCAGCGCCTGCCGCCGAAGAGGCAGCGGACAGCGTGGTGGTCGCTCCTGCTGAGTCCGAGAGCGGTACGTCTGACGATGAGGTTGAGGCGAGCGCAAAGCCTGCGGCAAAGGCAGTCCCTGCGGCAAAGGCAGTCCCTGCGGCAAAGGCAGTCCCTGCGGACGACCAGAGCCTCGAGTCTCTGCTCAAGGAGCAGGGGATTGTTCAGCACAAGCCCAAGAAGGGTCGGCGCATTATCGAAGACTCGATGACGGCGAGCACCGCGGCCGCTGTCGCCCGCAAGACCGCAGCTCGCAGCACTCCAACCGGTCCCGGCGTGCCTGGCTCCACGGGAAGTCCCGTGCCCCAGCGTTCTGGTGTTTCGCTGTTCGCGCAGGACAAAGGGAAGCGGGGACCAGTTCGCTTTATCAACCAGAATGAAGCTGCGGACGCCCGGAAGCGTAAGCGTGGCGCAAAGGGCAAGAAGGTGGTTCAGCGCCACGATGTCCTCTATGGCGTGGATCGGCGTCGCGGACGTGGCAAGGGTCGCGGGGCCGCTCGCAGTGGCCTGTCTACGACGATCACTACTCCGGCGGCTCACAAGAGAGTTGTCAAGGTTCACGGCAGTATCTCGGTAGCCGATCTTGCGAATGCCCTTGGTGTGAAGGGTGGTGTGGTCATGAAGGTGCTCATTGGCATGGGCACCATGGTCACTCTCAATGAGCACGTCGATCTCGAGACGGCCCAGTTGGTCGCTCAGGAATTCGGCTATGACGCTGAGGATGTGTCCTTCAAGGAAGAGGAGGTGCTCTTCGGCACCCCAGACGTCGAAGAGGTCGCGACCGAGGCGGGTGAGGCTCGCGCACCGATAGTCACCATCATGGGGCACGTCGATCACGGCAAGACCACTCTTCTCGACGCGATTCGTAGCACCAAGGTCGCTGATGGCGAGGCCGGTGGCATTACTCAGCATATCTCTGCCTTTGATGTCGATGCTGCAGGTCAGCAGATCACATTCGTCGACACGCCCGGGCATGCAGCGTTCACAGCGATGCGTGCTCGCGGTGCACAGGTCACCGACATTGTCGTCCTGGTGGTCGCTGTGACCGAAGGTGTGATGCCCCAGACCGTTGAAGTCATCTCGCACGCCAAGGCGGCCGAGGTGCCCATCATCGTGGCCCTCAACAAGATAGACATGCCAGAGGCAAATCCCGATCGGTGTCGTCAGCAGCTCTCTGAGCATGAGTTGATCTCAGAGGACTGGGGTGGCGAGGTCCAGATGATCGAGCTCTCCGCCAAGGAGGAAACCGGCATCGACAGTCTGTTGGAGTCTATTTCTCTTCAGGCCGAGATGATGGAACTTAAGGCTCCCGCCGATTGTTCGGCTCAGGGCCGTGTGGTCGAGGCTCAGATTGAGAAGGGCCGCGGGCCGGTGGCCGTTGCGATTGTTCAAAAGGGCACGCTTAATCGTGGTGATGTCATCGTAGCCGGCACAGTCTTCGGTAAGGTCCGGGCCCTGACCGCCACGGATGGCTCCAACGCCAATCTCAAGTCGGCTGGACCTTCGGCTCCAGTGTGCATCCTGGGTCTCTCGGGTCTTCCGTCGGCAGGTGATGAGTTTGTCGTGGTCAAGTCCGAGAAGGACGCGAAGCGGGTCACTGAACACCGTTTGGATGTCGAGCGAGTGAGCTCCGTCGCCAAGATCAAGCCCCGAGTCAGTCTCGACGACGTCTTCGAGCGTCTTAAAGAGGGTGAGAGCAAAGAGCTCAACCTCATCGTCAAGGCCGATGTTCAGGGCTCGGTTGAGGCAGTCAAGCAGGTGCTCGGTGAGATCGAGGTGCGTGACGTCAAGATTCGCATCCTTCACGCTGCTGTCGGTGGTGTCACCGAGGGTGATGTCACCCTTGCGAGCGCGTCGGAGGCCGTAATCGTTGGCTTCTGTGTGCGGCCCGACGCCAAGGCTCGTACGCTGGCTGAAGAGGAAGGCGTCGATATTCGCACCTATCGGGTCATCTACAAGGCGGTCGACGAGATCAAGCAGGCCCTGGTCGGTCTGCTGGACCCCGAATTTGTCGAGAAGGTCATGGGACACGCCGAAGTACGAGAGGTCTTCAAGGTCTCCAAGGTGGGCGCCATTGCTGGTTCGTTTATCCAGGACGGCAAGATTCACCGAAACCAGCAGGTCCGCTTGTTGCGTAACTCCGTCGTCGTCTGGGAAGGCAAGGTCGGATCACTTCGTCGCTTCAAGGACGATGTTCGCGAGGTCCTCCAGGGGTACGAGTGCGGTATTGGCCTCGACGGGTACGACGACATCAAGGTCGACGACATCATCGAGACCTTCGTCACGGAAGAAGTTCGTCCTACCATCTGAGTTCTTTCGCGCTGCTCGCCGGGGCCTGACTCGGAGCGGCTGTAACGCGCCCAATGAATTCAAGCTAGTCTGAGCCCGTTGTGCGGGATCTGGAACGTCTCAAGGAAGTTCGCCGCTATCGGGTATCGGGTCCTCAGTTGGGCTCGCTGTTCGGTCTTGCTGCGCTCGTGGTCGCTGCCGCCTTCGTGGCCGGCTTCGAAGTGGGGCTCTGGCAGCGCCCCGTCGACACTGAATTATTGAGTCCCGGTGGTGCTCGGGGGGAACGTGAAGCGGGCGAGGTCCTGGCGGCGCTGATTGCCGAGCGCGAGCGCGAGATTGTCGACCGTTCGGATTCCGTCCCGGCGCGGATGGAGGCTCCCTCTCTGAACGATTCACTAGCGGATATTGAGGCAGTTTCCGATGCGGTGGCGGCGGAGGTCGACGAGTCGTCGG
>CAZEIY010000067.1:0-7562 GCA_964512375.1 uncultured Rickettsiales bacterium
AATGCGCTGTTGGCATCGAGCACCTCGGCCTGAGTAGCTTGTCCTTGTTGGTAGCGGGCCTCAACGAGACCCTGAAGCTCTTCGGCCAGCTTGAGCTCGAGCTCCACCACGGGTAGCGCATCTCGTCGGAGCGTGAAGGCATCCCAGGCGTTCTCTACTTCGGCGCTGACCTGCTGACGGACGGCTTCCAGCTGTGCTTCTGCCTGCCGTTTCTGCGAGGCGGCGTCGCGTGCATTCTTGATGCGCTGGCCGCCGTCCCAGATGGGTAGACTGACCCCCAGCCCGATCCACCAGGATGTGCGCTTCTTGTCGAAGCCAGAGACCTGGTCGCTCAGGCTGAAGTTGCCACTCACCGAGAACTGGGGGAGGAACTGGAGCACTGCATCCGCCTTGATTCCTTTGGCCGCCTTGCTCCTCGCCTCTGCAGCGCGGGTCTCGGCCCGGGCTTCGATGGCGCCAGTGGATAGGTCTGCCGGGTCGAGACGATCGATCTGTACGCTGGGGATCGCGCTCAGGTCCCGCTGCTTCAGTGTCGACTGTCCCAGCGCCAGCTTCAGGCCTCGCCAGGCCCTGCGATGTTGCTCACGGCCCTGGGCCTGGCCACGGCGCGCACGCTCCACCTCGAGTTGCGCTCGTAGCAGGGCATCTCCTGTGATCATCCCGGCCGTCTCCAGGGCCTGAGTGTCTTTGAGGTGACTCTCCGCCGCCTGCAGCTGAGTGGAACGCAGGGCCGCTGCTTCCTGGGTTTGCCAGGTAGCAGCGTAGGCGCGCACCACAGAGAGCATCACCGCATCCCGGCTCTGTTGTACTTGCGCCCGGGCTGCTCTGAGCTGGTGTGAGCTGGCGTCGCCCATGGCGATGGTTCGTGGACTCAGCGGCCAGTTCGCCTGCAGATTCAGGAACTGCTGAGTCTTCGGCTGTACGACAATGGGCCCATTGCTGTCGCTCGTATCGTCTGGTGCCGGTGGGGTCAGGTCCTCACCGCTGAGGAAGGCGTCACTGAGTTCAGTACAGCTGGCAAAGCCATTGAGTAGAGCCAGCTGTTCACAGTCATCGTTGTCGACCCAGCCGGCTCCGAACATCTCGCCGAAGATGTAGCCGAGGTTGCCGTAGATGGGCTCGAAGGCGGAGCCGAGGTCACCCCCGCCGAAGCTCTCAGCGGGATCGAAGCTTACCTCTCGGTCGTTCACCCGGTACTGCCAACCCAGAGTGACGGTAGGCCCGAGCGCCATGAGCAGCGCGTCACGCTGTGCGCGGGCCTGCACCTCAATCTCGAGGGAGGCTCGCAGGTTCGGGTTGTGCTTGACCGCTAACTGCAGGGCGTCGCTAAGGCTGAGTGGATCGCCGCCATCCTGCGCACGGGAGTCGAGCGGTGTGACGAACAGCAGGACTGCGGTGAGAGCGATGCTGCTGCGAAGAGGTGCGGGCATTAGATTCCCTGGACAATTGAATGGACACGACCTCCGCGTCCTCGGTTCTGTGGCAATCAACGACTAGAGGCAAAGCGCCTTCAGGTCAAGCTCTCTCCTCCGTGGCAAGATGCTTCACTGGAACATCCGATGACTACTCCCTCTTCCGCAACTCAGCCTACCGAGCACTACTCCGTGGTCCAGCTGAGAGGGCACTGGTATGCCATCTGTCTGTCCAGGGAGCTACGCAGTAAGCCCATCTCCCGCACGTTGATGGGTACGCCCCTGGTCTTGTTCCGAGATGGGCAGGGCTGTGTTGTAGCGCTCCTGGATCGCTGCCCGCACCGCAACGTGCCTCTGTCTCTCGGTCAGGTGGTGGGAGGCAACCTGGAGTGTGCGTACCATGGCTGGCAGTTCTCAGGTGATGGTCGCTGCCAGGAGATACCTGGGCTGTGTGGTGAGAACCGCGGCAAGGGAACGCACGCCGCACGTTTTGCCGTGTGCGAGCAGCAGGGCTTTGTCTTTGTCTGGGCAGAGCCCAATGTCGAGCCGGTCGGCTCGCCGTACAAGCTGTCCACGGTAGGTGAGAGCGGCTATCTCAACGTTTGGGAAGTGGTCGAGGCGAAGGCGCCGGTGCATGCGGTCATCGAGAACGCCCTGGATGTACCGCACACAGCCTTTCTGCACCGCGGGCTGTTTCGTGGCAATTCCAACCGAAATCGAATTACAGCGCGGGTGACGCGCACGGATTCGATGGTTCAGGCCGAGTACATCGGTGAGCCGCGTCCAGCGGGACTGGTGGGCTGGATTCTGGCCCCTGGCGGGGGCACAGTTACGCACTTTGACCGCTTTCTGCTGCCGTCAGTCGCTCAGGTGGAGTATCGCCTGGGTGATGCGACTCACGTCCTGGTGACGGCGTTCTGTACTCCTGTCAGCGAATTCCTCACGCGGATTCATGCGGTGGTGTCGTTGAAGGTGAGAGTGCCTGCCTGGCTCCTGCGGCCTATCCTGACACCCGTCGCGCTGGGGATCTTTCGTCAGGACGCGCGCATCCTCGCGGCGCAGACCGACACCATTCAGCGCTTTGGCGGCGAGCGCTTCACCTCGACCGAGATCGACGTGCTGGGCCAGCAGATCTGGCGGATGATGAGAAAGGCCGAGCTGGGCCAGGACGCCAGCAACGACGACGAGGTGTGGGAACGGGAGATCGTGCTGGAGGTGTGACTGCGGGTTGGGACTCGGCTCAAAACTCTTCGAGTCAGGCAAGCTTCCAGGTGACGCTGTCGAGCACATAGTTCGTGCCCTCAGCGCCGTGGCTGTGGTTGCCCTGCTCATCGACTACAGGATCGGGCGCCAGAGAGCGGCGCTGCAGCACGCCCTTGACCTCGACATCTTCTCCCTCGACGTCTTCGTTCCACTCGCGCATGCCGCTCAGGTAGACGGGGGTGCGATCTTCGGTGAGCACCACGGCCCCCATCATGGCGTCGCGAGCGCAGCCATTGAGGGTGACGGGTTCTCCCACCAGGTGGTCCAGCCCTGTGTGCGACATCAGTTCGCCGCCGCTGCATTCGCAGGCTTGTAGGTACGCGCGATGGCGGCACAGTAGATGACGCGGTCAAAGTCGATGTAGCCCTTGGCGAACTTGTCCTTGGTGCTCTGGTAGACCTCCATACCGGGCTCGGCGTGGTTGGCGTGCCAGAAGCTGTTGGTGCTGTCGTCCCAGAAGCCGTAGTCGAAGTTGATGTAGCCGGGCTGGGCTCGGTACTCGTAGTCGCTCATGTCGACGCGACCAGTCTCTTCGTCGGGCAGATAGGCGTCCTTGTCGGGCTTCTTGCGCTCTTCGGGATCGCGGCTCTGGTTGGACCAGAACAGCTTGGCAAAGAGCACCGCCTTGAAGTCGCCCACCTTCTTACCGTCCGATGTGGTCTCGCCTTTGTGTGCCTCGATAAAGGCGTTCCACTCATTGACCAGCTTCATAGCCTTGTCAAAGGACGCAAACGAGTGATTCAGCGGTGGGTTACCGGCCTCTAAGTTGAGGGCCGTGATACCGATGCAGCCCCGCGAGAGCGTCTTCTTCTCGGGGCCGGTCATGGCGCGTCCGCGCTCGGCTTCCCACATCTCGACGTACTGGTCTACCGAGTAGCGCCGTTGCTTGCCGGGCGTCTCGCCGTGCTCAGGCGCTGGGGCTCCTTCGGGCAGGGGCTTGTCGAGGGGGTCGCCCAGGCACTGCACTGCAGTGCCGCCCATCGACGCTTGCACCGCCGGTGCGCCTCTGCCACCGACGAGGTCACCGGCGCTCTTGCCTTCGCCCACGCGGCTGGCGACGGCGTCGGCCTGATTCTCGTACTTGTCCCCCGCCTTACCCATGCCACCGCTGAGAGAGACTCCCTTGCTCTGCTGTACAACGTGGGTCGCTTCGTGCGCGACCAGTTCTTTGCTGGGGCTGGCGTCCTTGAAGGCGATCTTGTTGCCCATGGTAAATGCTTGCGCACCGAGCTCTTCACAGGCTTCGCTGGCTGCCTTGCCGGTGTGCGCCTCGACACCACCCATGTCGGCGCCGAGGGCTCCCTCGACGGTCTTGCGGTGGGGCAGGGGACTGCCGCCGCCCTTGAACGCGCCCTTGGCGACATTGACAGGGGAGTTCTCTTTGCCCTTCTGACCGCGGCCTGGCTTCAGCTGCAAGCCGGGTGACTGCGCGCTGGGTGAGAGCATGGATGCCTGCAGGGCGAAGCGCGAGCCGCCTGCAGAGGGTCTGTCAGTGAACGGTCCGGCGTTCTCTTGATCGATGTGCGCTTGGATCGCCTCACCAGCCGACGGGCCTCTGAGGTCGCTCTTCGCTGCTTCGCGTGCTCTTGCCATGAGGGGTCTCCGGGCCGGGATTCGTCCGGCAACGGTGAACAGGGGACGTTCTGCCGACCTTAGCGCAAGCTGCTGCGCCTCTGCCAGTCATAAAGTGGGCAATTGCCGGCTTCGGCTTCTACCTGGGGAAGGCGGCTGCGTTTCCATTGCGTACTACCTGCTCGAGCAACTGCGCGTTCATGCCCGGGATCGCGGAGGCGCGTCGTAGCTCCTCGCGAGAGTCGACCGCTGAGAGGAGCGTGTTGTCGGTGCAGATGCACACCTTGACGCCCGCCTCGAGCCATCGTGGCAGGGGGTGGTCCTCTACCCGCTCTATGGCACCTACGTGCATGTTCGAGGTGAGGCAGGCTTCGATGGTGACGTCTCGCTCGAGCACCAGATCTAGGACGCTGGGGTCGTCCAGCAAGGTCGTGCCGTGGCCGATGCGCTGCGCGTGCAGCTGCTCAACCGCGGTGCGGATCTCGCTGGGTGGTCGACCCTCGCCTGCATGCACGGTGGTTCCCAGGCCCAGCCGGCCTGCCCGCTGAAAGGCACCCGCGTAGTCAGCCATAGCCCAGCGGTGGTGGGGTGCTGGTCCCCCCGCCAGGTCGATGCCGACGACGCCATCTCGAGCGTGGGCGATGTCGACCAATCGCTCGATGAGCTCAGGCGGTTCGCCGTATAGCCCGCACAGGAGCAGGCCGGCGCGCCCGTCGATGCCGTCGAGAGCGGCGTCGACGATGGCTTCCATGCCGGCCCCCTGGTGGAGCTGTGGGGCGAAGCGGATCTCAAGGGTAGTGACTCCCCCGGCTTTAGCGTCCTCGCAGATCTCCAGGGCGATCCGCTGAACTGCTGTGGGCTCTTGCAGCAGGCTGAGGGTGAAAGCGAAGCGCGCCAGAGCCTGCTCGAGGCCCATGCCGGCAAAGAAGCGCAGATCGGTGGGGACTTCCTTGCCCAGGGCTGCGGCCAGTTCATGAACTGTTCGCTCTCGCAGGGAACCATCGAGATGGCGGTGCAGGTCTGAGAGGGACTGCGTCGGTGGCGAGGAGGTCAGGGCTGGCCGGGGACCGTAGTCGACGGATTTTCGTAGGGATTGCTGAACACGTAGGCCTTGCCCCGAAATCCGCACGTACCACTGGTGCAATTCGGGTCATTCCAATCGGGCGCCGCGACGATCAGCTCGTTAAGCTCGTTGTGCGCGTCATCGACATCGGAGCTGATGTTGAGCGAGGAGCAGAATCGGTCGCCGTCGTGGCCACCACTACTGCCCCATTCCTCGCCCACAAATTCGACATCAGCGTTCGCGTTGGGAATGAAGGTGGTGCTTGTAGCGCCAGTCGCGAGGCTTGTGATGGTCGCACCTCGGTAGAGCCGGGCCGCTCCCGCACCGTCATAGGTGGAAGAGGGCGCTTGCAGTGGCCCACCAAGGGGCGCGCAGACGACCAGATCGCCTTGAGGCTCTCCGTCGAGGCTTCCAGCAGCGAGCACACTTCCGAAGCGCTCCGCGCTGCTCGACTTTCCGGTCAGAACAATCGAAGTGCTGTGGGGCACGGTGATGTTTCCGAACGCGCCGTTGATCTCCTCGCTGGAGACGATATGGACCGCGCCATCTTGTGAAGCAGTTCCCGGTGCGCCGATGGCGAGTTCTGATTGCGAGTCGGTATCGACATCCAAGTCGGGAACCAGCGCGACGGCTGCCCCAAAATGAGTGTTGCTGGTGTTTGTGATGAGTCGGCGTTGCGCATCAGAGGCGCTGCCATGATCGTAGGGAGGGGTGCTACCTATGGAGAGGGTGATGCCTGAGCCAGCTTGTGTTGTGGTGTTGTCGTCATAGAAGACGTACGCCGCACCTGTTCCGGTGGATGCGGCTTGGGCCGAACTGAGCACGAAGTCGGGCCGGCTGTTTCCATCCAGTTCACCGGTTGCTGGTGGCACTTTGCCAAGCTCATCTCCTGGATAACCTGTGATGCTGATGCCCTCGTGGTTGGTGCCGTCGAGATCCCACAGGTTTAAGCAGTTGTCTTCGGCCTGTCCTGACGGGCCGCTACAAGTAGCCGCTGGACTGGCAGTCATCATCTCATGGATCTTCTGGCCATCTAGCAGGTAGACCTTGCCTTCTTGCTGAAGGGTGCCGTCCCCATCTTCGGTTGTGTAGCCAGGCGCGCCGATCAGGATCTCCTGGTAGCCGTCCCGGGTGATGTCGCCTGCCCACGCCACAGTCGTTCCGGCGCGCTCGTCTATCTCGGCCCCATAAAAGGTGAAGTCAGCACACGAGGGGAGAGCGCAGTTGCCACCTGGGTTCGTTGATCCCAGCACCAGGTAGACGGCACCGTGACCGCCGCCCGGGGGTATGTCGATTCCCGGCGCGCCGATGAGCAGGTCGGCACCAGTTGGGTTCGTCTCGCCTACTGTGAACTGTCCGATCGCGACCGAAGTGCCCGTCTCTGATTGTTCGGGGCCGTTAAGCACCCAGCGAGTCGTGCCACTGTCGGCCAACGCAAGTTCCGCTCCGACGCCATACAACGAGGCTGTGTTATTGGGCTCTTCGGTCTCGCCACCGGACAGGACGATGACCTTGCCGTTGTAATTGCAGTTTCCAAGAGAATCGGGGGCCTGCGGGTTGCCAAAGACCAGGTCCTGATCCCCGTCGAGATTGAAGTCGCCGCTGCCACTCCCTATGACAAAGTTGTAGGCGGGGTCACCGCATCCCGTGTCTGGGGGGACGATGTCGAGGGGGGTGAGTTCGGCGCTGGTATATTCAGTATGAGAGTCACAGTTCACATCTTCGTGACTTCCCATTCCGTCCTGGCCTGGGCCGTCCCAGGCTAGCGGGTTGATGAGGGCTGCGTTTGGGCCACCATCCACGCAGTCGGTGCCGCCGGTGCAGCCGCTCCCGGTCGAGACGAATCCATCCCCATCCGAATCACAAACCTGGCCGCTCGTGTCGTCATCATCGCCAGGCGGCGCCACTCCCATACATGATGTTCCGCTGCCGTCGTCGGGGCAGGCAATGAGGATCAGCCCGAAGTTACCCACAGCAATGCCACGGGCTCCCTCGGCAAAGTCGACGTCGTTGAGGTTGGGAAAATACTGGTTTGATGTGTCGTCGATCTCGTCGAAGACAGTGTTGGCAAAGCCATCGTGCTCGCTGTCCCAACTCTGCCCGCCATTGGTGGTGCGGAAGATCGAGGTGCTGCCACCGACGATCCAGCCCTCTTGCGGCGAGAGGAAGTCGACTCCATATAAGTCTTCCGTGTCGCTGGCTTGCGCGAAGGGGTTAGTGAGTGACCAGCTCTCGCCAGCGATGGCGGTTCC
>CAZEIY010000067.1:7572-14643 GCA_964512375.1 uncultured Rickettsiales bacterium
TCATCGCTGTAAAGGAGGGTGCCTTCGTCCCCAACAATCCACGCGATCTCGTTGCTCGCCAGGGCGATGTCGTTGAGTTGAGTGTCGGTTGTTCCTCCAATATCTGTCATAGCACTCGGCCCAGCAGGTCCATCGACGGGCAAGAGGCCCCCGGGGTCGCCCACAGCCCAGACCTTGGGGTTGCCATGTGGACTGCCAGAGATGCCGTGCAGGTCGTCGATTGAGGGGTCGCTTATTATGGGTGTGAAGCCCCAACTGCTCTCTTGTTGTCCGCCACCATTTGAGCGCCACACCGCACCGGAGCGGGTCGTCACATATACGTTCGGGGTCCTGACGAAGACGGATAGAAAGTGCCTGCTCTGCATATTGGGCGGCAGTGTGGCTCGCACCCAGCCCTGACCAGTGCTGTCATCTCCGCCATTGATCGTGTACGCGATCAGGCCATCTTCACCGACGATCCAGCCTCTCTCATGGTCGACGAAGTACACGTCGTTGAGGTCGTTTTGCCAATTACCACCGCCAGAGTTGGAGATATGCTGCGGTTGCCAGGAGACGCCACCATCTGAGCTATGGACCACCGTGCCTCCTGTCCCCACGGCCCATGCATGGCAGTTCTCCGCGGGCAGCGACACACAACCGTTCTGGCCTTCGGGAAAGCTCACTCCGTACAGGGCCTGGCTGGCCACAGCCGGGAAGGCATCCCATCTCTCCCAGATGTAGTTCTCTGGGATGCTGTCGTCATCGTCGTCGTCGCCCACAGACGTATCGTCGTCGCCTGCCGAGCTGTCGTCATCGTCGTCGCCAGCAGAGTCATCGTCGCCTAGCGAACTGTCGTCATCGTCGTCGCCAGCAGAGTCATCGTCGCCCACAGACGTGTCGTCGTCATCGCCAGCAGAGTCATCGTCGTCAGCAGGGGTGTAGAGACCCGGTTGGGTCTCAGTACACAGGTGCTCGCCCACCAGTAAGGGGTCAACGTCGTCGTCGGTTCCGGCTGGCTCGGGGTCACAAAAGGTGCCCTCAGGGCAGGACGCATCGCCATACAGGGTGCAGACCACGGAGTCTCCTGGCAGCCATTGGCAGCTGGTTAACAACGGGAGCGTGCTCAGGCAGAGCATCACGAGTACGGCTCGCTTCAAAACGGTGCCCCCCAACTTAAGACGGCGCCAGAACCTGTGGGAACAATGACGGGAGGGGGCAGGCCCGCTGTGGGCGATGCTCCTGTCCCCGCTGCCACCAGGAAGGACACCGTTGCGCTGACGCCCAGGCCGATTGCGGCCACGGTTAGAATAGAGCTGTTCCGCGCGGCTGTTTCCCCCTGCTCGTATTCGGGGTGGGCGCCGGGCACGGTGAGGTTGTCGAGCTCTGCCTGCCGCAGATAGTCTGCCTTGGCCTGGCTCGTGTTCCAGAAGGTTGCCGCCGCGATGCCGCTGCCAGCGCTGCCCGCAGCAAGAGAGGCACCGAGCACGAAGCCGACCACCTTGCGCGCTGTCTCGGGATCGGCGCCGCCCATCTGCTGAGTGCCGGTGGTCTTGTGTCCAAGTTGGCGTGCTCGTCGCCTGGCATCTTTGATGAGAGTCGCCCACAGGGAGTTGCCTTCGGAGCGTGAGATGAAGTCCTTGAGGTCAGCCAGCGCTCGGTCTTCCTGGTCCATGCACTGCGCGAGCACTCCCCGCCAGTAGAGAAGATAGCTCTCGCCGCTTTGATCGTAGCGCTCGCTTACGCGCACCCAGGTGTCGCTTACGGTGGAGATGGAGCGGATCCCGCCGGTCTCCTGATTGCTGGCGGCGTCGGCGCAGTGCTCGTTCTGCACATTCGAGGCTTCAACCGCGAGCTGCTCGCTGGAGACTCTCTTTTCGGTCGGCGCAGGGGCGACCCCACCTTGCTCATCGGCCGCCCGAACAGTGGCGGGTAGAAGGCAGAACGACGAGAACGCGATCAACGTGGCAAGGCAAGAGACAGAAATCGTAAGACGGTGGCGCATGTCTGAACTGGTAGAGGCGAAGAGTAGCATCGTTCTGTTGGCAGGCGCGTACCCTCTCATAGCCTCTCGTAGTCATTTATCGATAGTGGATGCCCTCGTCAACCTACCTGGAACGGTACTGCAGCAAACCGCAATGTCGGTGCTTGGTAAGAAAATAGTCATTTCTCGATGCCGCACTGGGGGGTACGCTAAGAAAACACTTCTGCAACATAAGTCCGCAACAACTGGGATGAATACTCCGTGCGACTAACGTTTCGGGAGGAAGCCGGCAATGAATCGTAGTTCGCTGTTAGCCATCATGATCACTGCGCTGCTCAGCGGCTGTGGGCTCCCCCACTTTGGCCCTGAGCAGACCCCTGCTTCCGACGATCTGTTTGGCGATATCGAGTCCCGCTGGGACCCAGAGGACCGCTTGCTCGGCATGACTCCTGCTGAGGCGGCCGAGGTAATGAATGGCCACTGGGTCGAGGATGAGCTGGCCGAGTCCCCGATCCTTGTCAGTAACGACGCGCTTCTTCTCGATGGCCTCAGCTGCTTTGAGAGCGCCAGCTTCGACGGCGAGTCTCGCCTCGTCGCCAGCTTCTCCTGCGATCCGGTCAGCCAGGGTGTTGCCCTGGACCGCATTCTCATTAAAGACGGGATCGAGGGCTTTCATCGCCGCATCATTGAACTCAACGTCGTCGGCACCGATATCGTCGCGGAAACCGAGGCGGCCGACTTCCCGGACATCTACCTGGTAGCGAAGTTTCGTAAGCAGGTGATGTTGGACGAGCAGCCCCTGCAGATGGCGCCGTCCGGGGCCCGGGACCTCACAGTTAACGCCAACTGGACGGTCTACGATGAGCGCATCGAAGGTCTCGACCACCGCATCAAGCTGGGAGGCAAGGCGACGCTCCGGGGCGTGCTCGATTACGACTTCGATGTTCGCCTGTGCTCGCCCGCATGGTGGGTTCCACCCTACCCCTGCGCTGACTATCGGGCTGCTGCAGGTCTGGACACGGATCTAGAGTTGAGGGTCATCCTCGAGCTGGGTCGAAGCTTCAGTTTTGGTGATGAATACCCCCTGCCGTTCTCGGTGCCGGCTGGGACCTTCCCTCTCGGCGGGCTTCCCGTGATTGTCGAGGTGACCTTGGAGCCCGCTCTGTTCTGGAACGTCAGCGCGGGAGCCCGGGTGGCCACTCAAATCGGTGTCGAGGCCAACATGCTGGCGATGATTGGCGCAGGTGGCACCATCCCAGGCCTGCCCGAGAATCTCAGCGGCGTGGAATTCTCCAACGGTCGTCTGCAAGATCCCCGCTTCGACCAGATCCTGAGCGCTCGCGCCCGGGTCGGCTTCAAGTACAGCCTGGTCGCGGACTTCAACCGCAGCCTGAAGCTGAGCGGCTCGGTGAGCCCCTATCTGCAGGCGGTGGCCACTGCCGACTGCGATGAGGTCGATCTGGCCCTGCAGCACGGTGTCTCTTCCAGTCTCGGCATCAGCGCCGGCTGGGAAGTCTTTGGTCGCGATCTGTCCGTAAGTCACAGCTTCCCAGTGGGAAGCCTCGGTCCGTATGACATCTGGGGAACCAGCGTTTCCGTTCCTGGTCTGCTCGAGGGTGACTCGGACTGTGTCGCCGATGCTTCCAACGATCCAGATCCGGCGGAGTCTTTCTTGCCTGAGCTTCCCTTCCATGCGGGCAGCAACAGCTCGGAGTGGTTCCATGATCACCTCGATGCCATGACCGAGGCTATGGCCGAGTACGACGCGTTGATCAATCCCACCGGGCCTGAGCCTCAGCTGATTCGGGATGTCGCCTTCAGCGTGGATGGAGCTGGCTATTGGACTCTGGACGAAGATGGTCTCGTCGCCGCCTATGGCAATGCTGAGCACCACGGTGACATGCCCGAGGAGCTCATCGAGAGTCACGAACCGCAGGGGATCGTCGCGATGCCAAGTGGTACTGGCTACTGGATCTACACGGCGGCTGGTCGGGTGATGTCGTTTGTCGACGGTACGGTGACGAACGAGGAAGACCTGACAGCTCAGGGTGAGGGAGCGGTGATCGATATGGCAGCGCACCCCGGTGGTGGCTACTGGCTTCTTGAGGTCGACGGTGATGTGCACGCCTTTGGTGGCGCGCCCGACTTCGGCTCACCGGGCGTCTCAGCCATCGACGTGGCTACGGCTCTGGTAGCCCAGCCGGACGGCAGCGGCTATCTGGTCGCCACCCTGGGAGAACAACTCTTCGCCTTTGGCAGCGCTTCCGAGCCGGACATTGACGACCTCGAGACCCTGGCTGGTGAGCACCTGGTGCAGGGAATTGTCGACATGATGGCGCTGCCCGCTGGTGGCCAGGTCCTGCTGGACTCTCGCGGCCACCTCATTGCCATGGGTGGCGCCGACGACTCGGGCTGGGAAGGCTGGGAGGCCGTCAGTAATCCTCACGCGATGGCGATTACTCCCACCGGTCGAGGCGGAGTAGTGGCTTCTGGCGTCGATCTACTTGCGGCATGGGGTGACGTGCCTCTACCCTAAGCGGCCCTTTCGCGCTGGTTTGTGCCAGCGGTTCCGAACTCCTTCCAGACGGTCAGCCCAGATCTTGATGATGCACCCAGACGCCGCTTTGCACGGTCCTCTCTTCTCCCGATTCTTCCTTCTCGCCGCGCTGTTCGGCGTCGTTGGCCTCATCGGCTGCGGTGACCGCCGGGTTCCTGCAGATGATGACGACAGCTCAGTGGCCGCTGATGATGATGACAGCGGCGATGACGATGATGTCGGTGATGACGACACCTCTCCACTTGGTGACGACGACACGAGCGGCGATGACGACACATCGCCAGACCCCTGGCTGGCGACCGCCAGCATGTACGCGCACACCGCTGACGATCTCTACTCGGTCGATGATGTCCCTCCCTATGCGGTCCATCTTGTCAGTACCTTTAACCGACTTGATGGCGAGTCGCCGCCCAACATCACCGACCTCGCGGTGAGTCTGGAGGGCGAGATGTACGGTGTCAGCACCAACGGTGTCTGGCACATCGCGCCTGCGACAGGGTCCATGGAGGCCGTGCTCGAGACAGAGGACGAGTTCTTTGTGGCGATGACCTTCCTCGCCGATGGGTCGCTGCTGGTCGGTGGTGACGGCAACCTCTATGAAGTCGACCTCGCGACGGGCACCTACAGCACCCTTACCTCCTTTGCAGACTGGGGCTGGGATGGTGACATGGTCGGCCTGCCCGACGGCTTTCTGTATTGCATCATGCGAGGCGACGGCGCCAGCAACTCCTCGCTGGTGATCTATGACGCCGTGTTCGACACCATCCTCTCGGACGCTGACACGGGGGTGGGCTCGATGTTTGGTGTGGCCTATGGCGCAGAGACCCTATTTGGCTTCACCGATGGCGGCGCGATCGTGACCATCGATGCGGCCAGCGGCCTGGCTACTCAGGTCGCCATTCCGGACCTCGGCTTCTGGGGTGCCGCGACCAATCCCGTCTTGTGGAGCTTCGAGTAGGTCTACGGCCCCAGCGCCCTGCCCTGTGCGCTCGCTCAGCCGGTGAGAGTGGCCTGTAGCAACCGGGCGAGGCCAGCAAGGCCCGCGACCAGGAGCACCGCATAGGCCACGCGTGACCTCCAACGGATCGTAGCTGCCAGGGACTCCAGTTCTCTTCCTTCGTTGAGCCTGGGGAAGGGCTGCTCTGGAATGGGTACGGACAGGAATTCGCAGAGCGGTTGCCAGCCCTCGCCGATCTCGAACTCGAGCAGTCTCTCAGTTGGGATGGTGTCACGCACCCGCTGATTGTGGCCCTCGAACGTCGCGATCGCGTGCTTGGCATCGGTGAAGCGGCCCTCGAACGTACCGTCCCAGATCACCTCAAACAGCATGCGGCGGATCTGTCGCGCGACCGGAACCAGGTTCAGCAGCGGCGGCAGCGCCCCGGCGATCGCGTGGATGGTCCGCAGACAGCTCTGATGCCAGCTTGGGCCGTCACGTACGGTCAAGATCACTAGGGCCTCGGGGTACTCGCGAGCGAGTTCTTCAAAGAAGCGGCAGCCGGGCCAGTCCACAGTGGACTGGTAGCCATCAAAAATGGCATCCCAATCGGCTCTCTTCTTGCGGGTGGCGAGGCGCCAGGCCCGTGCCCTCCAGGGCTGCCTGCGCACGTCGAACATGTGGTAGCAGGGTCCCAGATCGAGGATCTCGAGTGCTCGCTGCAGTGAGGCCGTGCCCGTGCGGCCGAAGCCGGCGCCGATGACCTTGAGTGCCACGACCGTCGCCGTCTCAGGGAGTGGGAGCGGGAGTGGGAGCGGGAGTGGGAGCGGGAGTAAGAGCGAGCCAGTCCGTACCGTTGCAGCCACTGGCGATGTTGCTGGGGTCGGCGGTGTTGTTGCTGATCGCGAGGAGCGCAACGCTGGCGTCGTCGACCACCTGACACACGTACAGATCAGTCCCCCGGTAGGTCCAGTCGAACCGACTCCAGCCGTTGTTGCCCGAGTTCTGTCCGACCACGAACTCGGCAGAATGATCGATGATCGTGATCTGGCAGGTTCGGACGCCACCCGTGGTCGACGTCAACTCCCAGCTTCCGGTGGATATTGGTATCCCTTCAGTGTCGTCGCTGGCGCTCACGCAGTCACTATCATTGCCGTCCACCAGCCCGTCTCCGTCGTTGTCGATCATGTCGTAGCACTGGTCACTGGATCGGGAGCCTTCGATGACATGGGTGATGCCGTGTTGGTCTCTCCAGGAGCCGCTGATCAGCAGACGAGTGGGCGGGACAGACGGGTTGTCTTCGTCGTCATCGGCGGCGCTTGAGCAGCCCGGGTCTTCCATGTCGGTCCAGGTGTCGCCGTCGTTGTCTGCGCCGTCACTACACTGAGTCACAGGTGGCGGCGTGGTGTCGTCATCATCGGCGGGCGTGCTGTCATCGTCATCGGCGGGCGCGCTGTCGTCATCATCGGCGTGCGTGGTGTCGTCGTCATCGGCGGTCGAGCTGTCGTCGTCATAGGCGGGTGCGCTGTCGTCTTCATCGCTGGTGTCGTCGTCATGGCTGGAGTCGTCGTCATCGCTGCGCGACCCTGGGCGATTGTCGCAGGCTGACAGGAACGA
>CAZEIY010000068.1:0-14529 GCA_964512375.1 uncultured Rickettsiales bacterium
TCTTATCGGGAGTACACGAGTCTGCTTCGGTACTACGCCGATCAACCTGGTTGGGACCTCCACATCCGTGTAGGCACAACGTTTTAGGTGCACTTCTTGTGCTTAACCCATGGTTTGAAAGGACCACCTCAATATGCGACCTCTCGTCTCTATTCTCTTCTCATTACTCCTGTTCACCAGTTGCGACGATGTCGACCACGACCACGACCACGATCACGATCAGGAAGTAATCACGACGGTTGTCTTGAGCTTTACGGACGGTAGCGGAACCGACCCCCAAACTTTTGAGTGGGCTGACCCCGAGAACGATGGAAGCCCCATCGTGGACGACATCGTTCTCACCGCAGGGAACAGCTACAGCGTGTCCATTGCCTTCCTGAACGAACTGGAAGAACCAGCAGAGGACCTCACCGAGGAGATCGCGGACGAGGCGGACGAGCACCAGATCTTCTTCACCGGTTCTGCGGTGCAAGGGCCCGCGACAGGAACGAATGCCGAAGCCATCGTGGAGCACAGCTACGCCGACGAAGACAGCTCTGGCTTGCCCCTAGGACTGCAAAACACCTTGGCGACGTTAGGGACTGGATCGGGTGAACTTGTCCTTACTCTACGGCACATGCCTCTAGAGAATGGCGCTTCGGTCAAGACCGCGGGGGTGGCCGAAGATGTCGCTAACGGAGGATTTGAGTCGATCGGCGGGGACAACGATGTCCAGATCACCTTTGCCATCGAGGTTCAATAGACCTCGACGGACTCAGTCAAAGACAGTGGTTTGGCTGGCAGGGGGGCTACCCTTTGCCAGCCGTCGCTCTCTATTTTTTCAGGTGTGCCCCGGTACAACGTGAATGACGACGACCAACACCTGTCCCACTCAAGTTCCAGGTTCCCAGCCTTCGTGCGGCTAACAAAAGGCAGCTTGTATATCCTCTCGCCTTAGAACGTGAGGAGGAAGGCATGCCCCATATTCAACAGCTACAGGAGGGGCCTCTCGCCATCATTGGTGATATTCACGGTGAACTTGACGCCCTGGACGCTCTGCTGACCTGTCTCGACAATCACCATCCTGACCATCACATCGTCTTTCTAGGTGACCTCGCTGACCGCGGTCCCGACAGTCCCGGGGTGATTTGCCGCGTTCGGGAGCGCATGGCGCTTGGTGCCCAGTGCGTACTTGGAAACCACGAACTGTCCGTGCTTCGCGGCAAGGACAAAGGATACAACCGCTGGTTTTTTACGGAAGGCGGTGACTGGTGTCATGCAGAGACCGGCGGCAGGGTCGTTCCCATGAGCCCCCTGGCCTCGTCGAGCCGGGAAGATGTTGAAGAACTCTTCGCCGGTCTTCCCCTCGCGCTCGAGCGCGAGGGGCTTCGTGTCGTGCATGCCTGCTGGGATGATCAAGCCATAGCGCGCGTTCGCAATTCCTCCGAGTCAGTCCTGGAGATCTTTAACAGTGCTCGCAGGAATCCCTTAAAGGAGCCCGAAGCAAACTGGGGGGAGGACGGCCCACTGCCGCGCGACGAGGCGTGGGAGGCGCAGGAAGTGGGCCAGCAAAATGACAATGCCGTTGCTGTGCTGACCAGTGGAAAGGAGCGCCGCGCAGGAGGCCGACGAGGACGAGCAGAGAGAAGACGGTTCGCATGATGTTCTACGGGAACGGTGGACACTGTCGCATGTTCGAATGGGATGAGGTGGCGGGCTCAGCGCACGTAGATCCAACCGCGGCGGTTGTAGCGGACATCACCGTTCCAGCGGAACCCTCCACAGGAGATGTTCCGGACAGGGACATTGGTGAACTGGGTGAAGCAGCCGAAGCCAATGGCTGCGTCGTTGGTATTGCAGTCATTCTCGTTGTTCATCGTGATGCCGTAGCGACACCTGGCTTCGCCGCCGTCAACGCTGACCTGAAAGCCCCTGACATTGCAGTTGCCCTGGTTGTTCCAGTTGTTGTTGGCGACGTTGATCCAGTTAAGGAAGTCGGTTCGTGAGTAGCTGACGTTGAGCTGGGGGCCGGTGAAGAGCGCAAGGGCCGAGCTGTGCGTGGAGGACAGGATGTGGGAGTTCCCCGCCGTGGTCATGTCGAGCCGCACCTCGACGAACGAGAGGCTGTTGTAGGCCTCGTTCTTCATGTTCAGATCGGTGGTGGGATCTGTGGTGGTCTCGTTGAGAAGTGCCGTTGAGTCCCAGTATTGGGAGCCGTAGGCGAAGGTACCGGGGTCGTCGCCTTCGGTCATCAGCACCAGGGTCCAGCCGCCGCCGTGGTTGTCCATGTCGCAGTAGACCTGAAAGGGGCTGCCGTCCGACTCGGGGTCGAGCCACCTGGGGCCGCTTAGCGTGCCGGGGAAGTTATCAATGAGCAGCTTGCACGAGACCGTCGGGCAGGCTGGACTCGAGCCATTGAAGCCTTGCCCCGAGGTCGTGTCGTCGCAGTCATCGTCGCTGGTGCCGACGATTCCGTCGGCGCCGCAGGTGGTGAAGCCATCACCATCGACGTCGAAGCCCTCGTCTACAGCTCCATCGCAGTCCTGGTCGATGGCATCGCAGACCTCGGTGGCGCCCGGATAGATGGTGGGCCCGGTGGTCGGATCATCATCGCAGTCATCATCGGTGCTGCTGGTGAAGCCATCGGCTCCGCAGGTGGTGTAGGTGTCGTTGTCCCCATCGAAGCCCTCATCGACGATGGTGTCGCAGTTGTTGTCCTGGCCGTCGCAGACCTCGGGGTTGTTGGGGAAGTTGTCTCCGTCGCTGTCGTCGCAGTCATCGTCAGCGGTGTTGTCGAGCCCGTCTGGCCCGCAAGGGGTGACGGTGTCGCCATCGCCGTCGAGGCCATTATCGGCGACTTGATCGCAGTCCTGGTCGATGGCATCGCAGAGCTCGGGGTTGCCCGGGAAGAGGTTCGGGTCGCCGTCGTTGCAGTCGTCGTCCGCGTTGCCGAGGTTCCCGTCTGTTCCGCAGGTGGTGATGCCATCGCCATCACTGTCGAAGCCCTCGTCGATGGCGCTGTTGCAGTTCTGATCGCTGCCGTCACAGGTCTCGGTGTTCGTCGGGAAGTTATCCCCCCCGGTGGCGGGGTCATCGTTGCAGTCCAGGCCGTTGGTGACTCCGTCGCTAATTGGGCTGCACGAGACGGTCCCGGTCAGGGGGTTGCCGTAGCCATCGTCGTCGGCGTCGACGTACCAGGTCGTTGCGTCCAGGGCGTTCTCGTCAACGAAGGTGTCGCAGTCATTATCGAGTGTGTCGCACAGCTCGATGCCACCTGGGTGCGATGAGGCGGAGCCGTCGTCGCAGTCATCATCGTTGGCGCTGTTGCCAGGGGGCAGAAAGCAGGCGCTGATGGGTGATCCAGCGTCCCCATAGCCGTCACCATCCGAATCACCAAAGAAGATGGTCGTGACGCCTTCGTCGATGCCGGCGGTGCAGTTGTTGTCAGCGCCATCGCACACTTCGGTCGCGCCAGGATACGAGGTGGCGTCGAGGTCATCGCAGTCGTCGCTGTTGTTGGTAAAGCCGGTGGGCTGATCGCAGGAGGTCTCGGTCCAGGTGAGTCGTCCGTAGCTGTCGCCGTCGGCGTCGAGGTACCAGGTGCTCTCGCCGGTGGCGCCAGCCTCATCTACCTGGCCATCGCAGTCATCGTCGAGCTGGTTGCAGCTCTCGGTAGCGGCTGGGTGGATCTGGTCGTTGTTGTCGTCGCAGTCTTCGCAGGCTGCGTGCGTGTCCCCGTCGACATCAGCGAATCCGGTGGACTGGTCGCAGTTGTAGTCGTTCGGATCGGTGCAGTCGGCCTCGGAGGCGCCGGGGTGGTAGCTGGGATCGGTGTCGTTGCAGTCACCGGAGTGAGCCGAGTAGCTGTGCGGCTGGAAGCAGGAGTCCAGCGTGCTGCTGTCTACTCCGTAGCCATCGCCGTCGGTGTCTTCGTACCAGGTGGGGGCGTCTATAGCTCCGAGCAGCGAGTCGCCGTCGCAGTTGTGGTCGGTGCCATCGCACAGCTCATCCGCCTGGGGGTGCACTGCGGCGTCGCCGTCGTTGCAGTCCACATCATCGGTGTGGCCGTCGCCGTCTGCATCGACGGGCAGCTCAGCGGTGTCGTCGTCGTCCCCGGCGGAGTCATCGTCGTCCCCGGCGGAGTCATCGTCGTCCCCGGCGGAGTCGTCGTCGTCCCCGGTGGAGTCGTCGTCGTCCCCGGTGGAGTCGTCATCGTCCCCGGCGGAGTCGTCATCGTCCCCGGCGGAGTCGTCGTCATCCCCCTCTGTGGTGTCATCATCATCAGGAACGATGGGGTTACCAACGACCGCGTCCGCGCAGCCCGAGAGGGCAAGAAGGAATAGAGCCAGGATAGTGATGAGAGTCCTAGTCATGTCTGGGTCTCTTTGTCTGCAACCTGGCTCATCGCGTGCTCGGCGAGCGCGGTGATGGTCAGGCTGGGGTTTACGCCGAGGTTGGCGGGGATCATAGAGCCATCGATAACGAAGAGGCCGGGGTGTCCGTAGACCTCGTTTCTGCCGTCGACGACGCCGGTGTCTGCGTCGGGGCCGATGCAGGCGCCGCCGAGCAGGTGCGCGGTGGTAGGCACGTCGAGCAGGACCTCGTTGACAGAACTCACCGGGAAGGCGTCGTACTCTTCGGCGAGGTTTCGGGCGACCTCGTGGCCGATAGGAATGTAGGTGGGTGGCTTGGACTCGCCGCCCGGTGCGCTGGTGACCAGGGAGCGCGAGAAGGGCCAGAACCAGCGCCGCCCAAGACGCATCTGCAGCCAATTGCTGCGGGTCTGCATGACCAGCAGGATGAGCGTCTTGCGGGCCCAGTCATAGGGCTTGAGCGAGCGCAGAAAGTCCATGGGATGGGTCAAGATGGTCAAGAAGAAGCGTAGCTGACGGGGTATCCCACCGCCGCCGTCGGTCATGAGCGTGGCCAGGCCGCTGAGCAGGTCGCTACCGGCTGAGTAGCGTACGGCCTCAATGTGGGTGCCGGGCTCTGGGTAGAAGCCGCTGGCGATGGCGATGCCCTCGCTGTGGATTGGCCCTTCGCCGCGGCTGGTGACGCCGATGATGGCCTCTGAGTTGGTGCGCACGAAGTCGCCCAGGCGTCTTGACAGGCCGGTGAGCGAGCCGCGCTCCTGACAGTCGAGGAGCAGCTTCATGGTGCCGAGCACGCCGGCTGAGAAGATCACCTTGGGTGCGCTGTAGGTAGCGGCTTTGGGTCCCCAGGGAAGATCCGTGCGCTGGGTCTGCACCTGGTAGCCGCCGCCATCGAGGGGGCGCACATCGATGACCTTGCGGTCGGGGAGCACCTGCGCGCCGCCGGCCTCGGCGAGGTAGAGGTAGTTCTTGTCCAGCGTGTTCTTGGCGTTGTGGCGACAGCCGACCATGCAGCCGGCGCAGTAGTTGCAGCCGGTTCGCTTGGGTCCCTTACCTCCGAAGAAGGGGTCGTCGACCTCGACGTCGGGCTCGCCAAAGAAGATGCCGACATTCGCGTTGTGGAAGGTCTCCTCTCGGTCCATCTCTTTGGCTACCCGTCGCAGGCTCTCGTCACCCAGGAACACGCGCGGTGTCTTGTTGGCGCCAAGCATGCGCTGGGCTTCGTCGTAGAAGGGCATGAGCGCGCTCTTCCAGTCCTTCATTCCCGACCAACCGGGGTCGTTAAAGAAGGGATCAGGTGGTACGAGCAGGGTGTTGGCGTAGACCAGCGAGCCGCCGCCAACGCCGGCGCCAGACAGGGCGAGCACATCGGAGAGTAGCGTCATGCGCATGATGCCCCGGCACATGAAGGCGGGCATCCACATCGACTTCCAGAACATCCAGTTGGTGCTGGGAAAGTCTTCGGCTGCCCAGCGGCGACCGGCCTCGATGACCAGCACCTTGTAGCCCTTGTCGGTGAGGCGCATGGCGGATACCGAACCGCCAAAGCCGCTGCCGATGATGATGTAGTCGGCGTCGAAGTCTGCGTTGTCGCTCATGGGAGTTCCCAGCCGAGCTCGTCGACCAGCGCAGCTACCAGTGCGGGCTGTCCGAAGATGGCATCAGTGTAGCCGTCGAGCTGCGACGGCCGGGTGAAGAGGGTGCCGCCAGCGGCGCGTACCAGGGCAGAAGTAGCGGCCAGATCCCAGGGAGCCAGGGCAGGGTCGACCATGGCGCCAACCGAGCCGCGCAGCACCATGGCGTGTCCGAAGCAGTCGCTGTAGCCGCGGAACAGGGGGTGGCGAGACAGGAGCGCGTGGTCGTCGCCGCAGCCTGCGTTCTGGAACTGCAGTGGGTCGCCGGCCGAGATGATGGCGGACGCGAAGGGGTTGTCGCCTGCTTCGGTGGGTTGGTCGCTGATGGTGAGTTCTTCGCCGTTGCAGCGCACGCCCAGTCCGGGGCCGCCCGCATAGGTCTCGCCGAGGGCGGCGAGGTGAATGACGCCGAGGATAGACAGCCCTGTGGCGCGGTCTTCGAGACCGATGAGGGTGCCAAACAGCGGAATTCCAGAGATGAAGCTGAGGGTGCCGTCGATGGGATCGACCACCCATCGATAGGGGCTGCCGGTGTCTTCGAAGCCTTCTTCTTCGCCAAAGATATCGATGCCTGGATAGGCGCCGATGAGGATCTCTCGAATGACTCGCTCAGCGGCCTTGTCGGCTTCGCTTACCGGCGATCCGTCGCCCTTGTTCTCGACGCTGAGATCAGCCGCACGGAAGCGGCTCAGCACCTGCTCACCGGCGGCGTGTGCGGCTTCGATAGCGACCTCGAGCGCTTTGTCGAGATCGAGGCTTTGTGCGGCTTCATCAGACACGAAGAGCAATGGTAGCAGTCGCGCTGTGCCCGGGTGCCCGCTGAGTTGTCCAGCAGGTATCCTCTCGGCCCCACCCACCTGGAGGTCTCCATGCCTGGCGTACGGCCGACGCTCTCTTCTCTCGCTGTCTTGCTCAGCTCCATCGCGCTGCTGAGTGCATCGGCGGGGCTCTCCTCGTGTGCGAGCACGGCCTCTTCGCGGGCTGGAACGGCGGGTTCTGCTCCCCAACCCAGCGAGGTCGCCGAGGCTCCTCTTGCTGAGGATGCCGCGGCGCAGGATCGCCCCCTGACGCTCTGGCAGGTCAGCCGCGAGGGCCAGCCGAGCTCGTACCTGTTCGGCACCTGCCATGCGGGGGTCAGCGTTCAAGAAGCGCTACCCGCTGCTCAAGGATCGTTGCTGACCGGCGCATCGAAGTTCGTGATGGAGGTGGACCCATCGACCATGGACCCGTCGGTGATGCAGGCGCGCTTGATGTTGCCCGAGGGCAAGAAGCTGAGCGAGATGCTTGGCGCCGAGCTGTGGGCGAAGCTGGGTGAGACGTTCGAGCTGGGGCCGGCTGCCGAGGCATTCGATGGAATGCACCCATTTGCCCTGCTCGGCTTTGTGATCAGCAACCTGGCGAACGAGATGGCGCAGCGTGCGACCAAGGTTCCTATGGATTTCACCTTGAGCCGCATGGCGGCCGAAGCCGAAGTGGCCCAGGGCTTCCTAGAGACCCTCGATCAGCAGCTCGACCTGTTCTTGAACTGGCCGATGGACGAGATGATCAAGGGGTTAGAGGAGCTGACTCGTCCAGAGGCGCTGGACGAGATGAAGGCCGAGCTCGACGCGGTGCTCGAGGTCTGCCGCAGCGGCGATGAGTCGGGTCTGCTGGCTCTTCGTGAGGAGTCCGGCGACGAGGGCTGGGAGCAGCGCCTGCTCATCGAGCGCAACAAGCAGTGGATCCCCAAGCTCGAGGAGTTTTTTGCTGGCGGGTCGACCTTTGTGGCGGCTGGCGCCGCGCACATGTTCGGTGATGACAGCGTGGTCGAGCTGTTGCGTGCTCGGGGCTACACGGTCGAGCGCATGCGAGGCGTGACCAGCGCTCCGCCACAAGGTTTGCCTGCGCCGGGTGGTGGTGGTGGCGAGACCCTGCCGTTGACCTTCCTGATGGGTCAGATCGAGTCGCAGGCGGCCTCGACACTTTGTGCCGAGAACATGGTGCCGGTGCAGTGCCACGGGGTGACGCCCGAGAAGTGCCGCGGCGTCCTCACTCAGGCGGTGCAGCAGTGCGCCAGTGACCTGAACCTGCCAGCGGAGGTCAGCGAGGAAGATCTCATGGGCACGGTGCAGCAGCTGGGTCCCTGTGTCGTTCCTCAGTTCCAGAAGCTGCTTCCGCCCGAGCAGGAGGTACGCACCGAGGGTTGCTCAGAGGCCTACGACACCTTGAACTAGCTGCGAGGGGCGGGCTCGAGCACCGCCAGCGCATAGCGCGCTTCGTGCGGATCCGTCAGGCAGACAGCCCCACCAGGCAGAGCCGCTGCGTACTCAGCTAGCGAGCTCGCCCCCTCGCGCGCAGCCAGCGCCTTGCTGACGATGCGAAAGCGGCGCTGCTCTTTGCCGCCCAGGGCGCGGGCGATGCGCAGCGCCACGTGGCCCATGGTGTAGCGGGGATTCACCTCGACGATGGGCTTGAGGCGGTAGCTTCCCTCTTCATCCTGGTAGACCAGCGCGTCGATACCAGCGGGGCCTTCGTGCCCGGCCTCGTGCAGGGCCTGGCCGACAAACTGGGCGCAGCGCTCGATGTGCTCGAACATGCGCCAGCCCCGGCCGGGTCCGATCACCGCTCTCTTTATGGGCTCGCTCAGGTCCCGCAGAGGATCGCCGAGCAGGGTGCTCTGGTACTGGCCCCTGCGGTCGGTGACAAAGCGGGTGATCCCGTGGACTCTTGTCTTGCCGTCATGGCTCACGGTGATCTGCGCGCTGAGATCGAGCACCCGATCCAGCCAGGTCTCGACGATGACCTCGCTCTGCTGGGCGAGGGTCCGCTCAGTCCAGGCTCTGGCGGTGTCCAGGTCGTCGTCGCTGAGCACGCGGATCATGCCGCGCCCGGCCGAGCCAAAGGGTGCCTTGATGACGACTGCGGCGCCGGTCTCGCGCAGCTGCTTGATGGTGGCCAGGGCGTCATCGATGTCACGGCAGACCGCGCCCAGGCTGCTGGAACCAGCGAGCCAGTCGCTTGAGTGCTCGGTGCTCCAGCCCTCAGCCAGCGCCACCGACCAGCTCTTAGAGAAGCAGCGCCGCGGGGTTGTCCTGGCTCGCAGTCTGGACTGGCTATGGAGCAGGGGCTTCAGGGCCTGCTCGGCATCGGGGCTCCAGGCCCAGGGGCGCAGGCTGCGCAGCGGGCCGGTGGGGTCGAGCTGACCTGTGGTGACGAAGCTGGGCAGCTCGAAGCCTGCCTCTCGCAGGCTGGCGAGGAAGGCGGGCCTGGGCGTTTTGTGCACCAGCACGGTGTCGTCTCGTCCGCCCAGAAACATGGGCAGGGTGTCGAGGTCGCGAGCAAGGCCGGTGAGCGCTTCGGGCACTTTGGTGCTTCGGCCGGCGGTGAGATGGATCTCGGCGCTGGGGTTGAACAGGTACAGATCGGGGCTGCGGCCTTTGGAATGGCTGTAGGCCTGCAGGGCTTCGATGAAGTCACTCTGCAGCCCAGCGGCTTCGCGCGCGCTGCGGTCAAAGCCAATGCCGACGGCTCTCGCTGGTGTCAGGGGCATGCGCAACTCGGCCGCGAAGCGCTCCCAGAAGCTGCGGGTGTCGAGGGGGTCTCTGAGCTTCTTGAACCAGCGCACGCCGAGCTTCACGTGGCCGATCTCGTCGTCGTAGACCTCTTGCATCAGAGCCGCCGTCTGCTCATCTCCGATTGCAGTAAAGCACTCTATGTAGTGGCGTGCGAAGTCGAGGTTGGCCTGCTCGAGGCACAAGCTCATGCCGGCGAGGTATTCGAGGGGCCCGCTCATCTGCGCCAGGCAGTCCCAGAAGAATCCAGACACGGGCACATCGCCGAGCGCTACGTCGAACTCGTCCATGCGCCCCTGGTAGAGGCGCAGGTGCTTTTGTTCGTCACCGATGGTGCCGGCGACGGCGATCCTCAGCGCGCTGGGGGCATCGGGAAAGCGCAGCAGAAATACAGCCATGAGCTCGATGGCGAGCAGCTCGTGGTTGGCGAAGTGGTGCAGCACCTGGCCACGCTGGGCGTGCCCGGCTCCGTGGGCGAGACCAGGGAACTTCTCGCGCTGGCGCTTGTCATCCAGGCGCATGCCGTGGGGGCGGCCGGGCAGGGTGGGGACGGTCAGCTTGCTCTGTGGCTGGCGGTCACTGAGTTGGTCGCCTACGAGCAGCTTGCCGGCCAGGCTGTCGGCGAACAGTACGCTCTCGGCCAGCTCTCGGATTTCCACGTGACCGCTCCCAGCGGGGCAAAAGGTGCCCCAGCGGGCGGAATGGTAGCAGCCAGCGGCGCGGGATCAGATCACTTCGGTGATGGTCCAGTCTCGTCTGGCACCGCCGGCGCGCAGCTCGAAGTCTTCGTCGACCAGCTTACCGACCAGCTCCTGGCCGAGGGGTGAGGCAGCGGTGACCACGTCGACGGTGCGTCCCTGGTGTTGCAGCCGGGTGCCCCCGGCCGCGGGCGCGAGGAACACGGTGCGTCCGTTGTCGTTGTCGTCTTCGAGGAGCACGAGCGCGCTGAGCGCGATGGGTGTGTCTTCATCAAAGCGGCTCAGGCGCAGCGCGCGGAGCGCCTGCAGGGCTGCCTCTGCCTCGGCTGCTCGCTTGGCCTGGCCGCGCGCCAGGTAGCTCTCTTCGATAGCGCGGGTGTCTTTATCGCTCTCGGGCCGTGACTCTTCGTGGGTGGCGCTGGCGGCGATCTCTTTGGCTCTGCGGGTCATGCCACCGACCTGCTCGTCGAGGTGGGCGACCAGGGCAGCGAGTAGTTGTTGCTTGTCGAATTGCTCCAGCGCCACTGTGTCGGCCTCCCCGCCCGTCGTCGTTCGTACGGCGAAAGCATACGAGTTACGCGTGCTCCTGTTGAGCCCCTGTAAAGATGTTGCAAAGATCGAAGATCTGAATTTGACGGTTCCTAACGGCGACCCATGTTGAATGAACGGGCGAGGATGTACCTCTCTCGATAAGGGCAAACCAGCGGCGACGCTGGGACGCAAAGCCACGGGTCTCCACGAGACAGCCGGGCTACCGAAGGAGGAAGAGGCCATGAACCCTTGCTTACGATCCGTCCACCAGACAGTCAGTGAATGCAGCACGTCCGCGACAATCGATGAAGGACAGACCGTGGTGACGATTGCCGAAGGTCGTGTCTGCGTCGAGGTGCATCGCGCCAATCAGCCCACCCAGCGCAGGTACTTCGAGGCGAAGGACCTCGTTCACCTCAACATCGATCGGGTGCTCCTGTCCGGGGGCCACACCTGGTCGGACTGGAAGGTGTCCTGTCTACGGCGCCGCAGCGCCTAGCCAGACTCGAGCCTCCTGGTTGCCGCTAAGAGAGCGCACCACTATCCTCGCTCGCGGAGGCGCTTCTTACGCTGGTGCGGGGCCCGGTCTTCAAAACCGGTGGGCGGCGGGTTTCCCGTCGTCGGTGGGTTCGATTCCCATGCGTTTCCGCCAAAGCCCTTTGCTGTTGCAGGTAAGCATCTGTAATCAAAGGGTTTTGTTGTTTTGCTTGGAAGGGAGAAAGAGCGCCTGGTACCCGCGTTGGTACCCGCTCGGTGGCTTTCAGGCCTAGCAGTGGATCGATCTCAATCAGTTGTGGGCAATCGCCGGGACTGCGAGCAGAGATGTTGATCCCGATGTCGATTCGGCTCTCATCTACCTCTGATTGCTCGGCCAACTCCTTGGCCTTGCTGATGATTCCCCGCCAATCTCCGCCCCCGTCGTGCCACCGCCGCCCGTAGGCGACAGCCAGGAACTCTGCGAGCTGCCCAGGTGCCAGTTTGCTGACCGGGCTTGGGTACTTGCAGGCCTGGTACACCGCTGAGAGTTGGTCGTCGCCTTTCGCGAACGGTCGCCACCAGGGTCCATCAAGCTCCCCTTGCGTCAGGCGACGTGCCGCTTCGCTGTAGCTCTCTGCGTTTTGTTGCAGGCCGGTGACTGGATCCCAGCCATGCTCCGGTAGTTCTCTCGCTACGGCTGCGGCCTTGCTTGCTCTTTGCCATTCCTCAAGGAGGTACTGCTGCGCCTGCGCAAGGCTGACATCATCGGCCAGGCGCAGGATCAGGTGAGCGTGAACGTGCCAGTGCTCACCAGCGTTAAATCGGTCCGCTCCCGCTCCGCGAGTAACTTCGATTCCGTAGAAGCGGGCACGGAAGTGTTGCTTCCAGCGCTTTGCTGGCCGTTTTGACCACATTCGTCGCAGTGCATCGCGTAGTCGAGCCTGGGCGTCATCCAGGTTCTCCGATCGTGAGGCGCGCTGGGTAAGCGTGACGAACACACAGCGCTCGGTATGACCTTCACTTTGTATGACATCCCTTAAGGCGCGAGCCAGTTTTTGGCTTCTTTGTCCTGCGCAGATTGGACAGACATGAACCCGACCACACAAGCGCGGTAGGGGTAGGACTAGCGGGCCATTTTGGTTGACCCTCAATGTGACCTCCCAGCCGCTTCCACAGGAAGACAGGTTGTTCGCGATGTCCCAGGGATCGATTGCGGGCAGCCCACGAACCGGGCCCTGTGAATATCGATAATCCGGTATCCGATACGGCTCCCCTGTTCGTGGGTCGCGCCCTCGAAGCTTCTCACCAGCCAGGTGGCGCTCCCATCGTTTTCGTACCTGGTAGCCCGCTGCCCTCAGCGTTCGTACTACCTGGCGTCGTTCGTCATGTGCCTTTCGCCACTGTGTGCCCCCGACGAACCCATGCTCTCTCCACGGTTCCCGACCGGGACGAGAGTCGTCCTTAGGGTCTACGGGGCATCGGGCAAATCGGTCCCAGCCAGGACGCCAGCGCTGGCGGTGTCTTCCTCGCGTCGCATTGAAGTCGCGATGCCAGAGGTTCGGGATAGAACAAACAGCTCCAGCACCGTCGTTCGCGGGCCCCAGCCCACTCTCTTCTGGAGCGGAGCTATTTGTTTCTAGTGGTTCAAGCTTGCAGCTCACCCGGTCGCTGCTTTCTTACGAATAGGAACCACATCAGCTGCCTTTCGTTTCTCTCGTGGCAACGCACGAACCTTCGCAACGGCATCGAGCATTGGCAGGAAGTCAGGGTCGAGGTACTTGCCGCGCAGGTCGAGGCTGTGGCCTACCAGCGTTTCCACCGCTTCCTCGTCTGCCCCTTCGCGTTTCAAGCACGAGATGAAGCCCTTTCGGAACGCATGGTGCGGTCGGCCTCGCCAGTATTCTTCTGAGATACCTGCCCGCTTCCAGACTCTTGCCATGTCGCGGCTTCTCGCTTCACGAGCATCGCGGTAGTCCGCGCAGTTTCGGTACGTAGGTACGACGAAGTGGCCCTTTTGGTCCCAGGTTGCGAGTTCGCCTCTAAGAACAGGCGCGATAGGGACGTGTCGGCCTTCGGCCTCGATGCTGCCCTTGCCTGTCGTGACATGCATCACCCCATCGGCAAGGTTCATGTGCTGCCATTCAAGGTTCATCACCTGGTCGATTCGAAGACCGGTGCAGCGCATCAAGATCGCTTGTCGTCGCAGATGCTCTTGAGTGCAGGCCTGAATGGCCGCATCCATCTGTTCCCAGCTTGGGGCGCGTACTCGCTCTCTGGTTGCTTTGGGAAGGCCCAGGGCTTTGATAGGAACAGGCGATGGAACGTGAACGCTGTAGTAGGCGGTGCCCAGCTTTACTTCTGTAAGAGTCGCGCACCAGGCCCAGAAGCCGCAGACAGTCTCTAAGGCCTTTCTGAGTGTGGAACTCTTGCGCGGTTTTTCGTCTCGCAGGAAGTCGTAGTAGCTCTGTAGCAAGTTGCTGGAGAGTTCGTCCGGATAGGGGTGAGGTCCGCTGCGGCCTTCCATCCAGCGGTAGAACATCTGCATAGCCAACGCATAGCGTCTGACGGTGCTCTCGGCCTTTCCTCTGGCATGAAAGTCCAGCCAGGCTTTGGCTAAGACTTCGAGGTCAGCGACTTGCTGAATTGGACGAGGTCCACCCCATCGGCCGTGGGCGTTGAACGCTTCTTGGCATTCCTGGAGCCACTGCTCGCCGATCTCTTTGGATGGTGGGGCAAGGGTTTTGACCTTTTCGCCTTTGTTCTTCCATCGGATTTGCCAGGTGCCTGGCCGGTCTGGTCGTTCGCGGAGGTGAGCTTCCATTGTTCTTCCTTGCTGTTGGCTTCACAGACCTGCGAGACCCACTCCTCGAGCTTCTCGCTATCCCAATGCCAGTGTTCTCTGGTGCTTTGAGACCGCCGGGCCCTGAAAATAGGAACCTTGAGCTGCAGGGATTGGATACGCATTGCTTCAAGCTGGCGCGGCGTCATCTGTAGGCGTTCAGCAGCCTCTTTGGTGGATAGCCAGCGGTCCCTTGAAGATGGGTCTTGCCAGAATGACGGAGGGACATTATCAATGTTGTAGTCGCAGAACTTCATTTCAGGTTGTGAAGAAGCGGCCAGTCAGTCCACTAGATAGGTAGGGGAGATACCCCTATTGGTTAGCGGCCTTATAGGGGGATGGGAGACCCACCTATCTAGGGAAAGAGGACTGACTGGCCTGATCTTCTACCTCTTGCTTTTAGGGGGGTTGTTGCCTCGTCGTTTACCGGATGAGCGGTTTGTTGTT
>CAZEIY010000069.1:0-2929 GCA_964512375.1 uncultured Rickettsiales bacterium
CTTCTCGACGTGAGTTGCTGATGTCGACGTCGATATCCGGATAGCCCCCCCGCGCTTCCGAGAGAAAGCGTTCAAACAGAAGATCAAGATGTATGGGATCAACTGCTGTGATGCCCAGGCAGTAACAGACACACGAATTTGCAGCGGAGCCCCTGCCCTGGCAGAGAATCTCGCGACGCCGGCACTCCTCAACCAGATCCCAGACCACCAGAAAATAGCCGGCAAGGCCCATGCGGCCGATCACCTTCAGTTCGCGTCGAATCTGAGCCATGACGCGTGAGTCACTGTCTAGCCTCACACCGTACCGAGTCCGGGCGCCGCGGTAGGTCTGAGCCTCTAGAAAGCCCTGCACGTCATATCCGCTTGGAACCGGGTAGACCGGAAAACTGTAGGGGAGAGAGCGAAGATCAAAACAGCACTCTGCCGCCACGTCTACGGTCAGGCCGACTGCAGCCAGGTCATCAGCAAAGAGACGAGCCATCTGCGTAGGACTCTTGAGACAGAAGTGTGCATTTGGGAGCAGCCCAGTACCAGCCTCACGGAGCGTCCTGCCCATGCGGATACAGGACACAATATCCTGCAAGCATCGGTCTCCAGGTCTTGCGTAGTGCACCTGATTGGTGGCGATACGAGGGACTGAGAGCTGCTCACCAATGTGACGGTGCATGAAGCGAAGCCACTGATCCTCGGGCAGACAGTGGTCCTGAACTTCGAGCAGGAATCGGTCTCCGAGTGCATCTCGTAGGCGCGCTGCAATGTCTATGGCTGCCCGCAACCGCTTCTCGGGGTCTCTACGCAACTTCGCACGTGCGACCGCCTGCAACTGAGCTGCTCTGCATGCATCGCTGATGTCAATCGAAGCGCCGTGAGCTCTCGGCTCTCGGGCGCCGCCATGTTGTGTCGTATCACGCGCCCCCAGCGGACGCCCCCATGGGCCACGAGGCATCCATCGTGAGGCCTGCGGGCTTGTGTCTATTCCTAGTAGAGCGCGATCAATCGGCCCAAAACGACCTCCTGAGAGAATCGTCAGACCAGCGCAACGTTCGGCCAACTGCTGCAGCGAGACAACCGATGAACCCTTCTCACAAGCTCCCCTTCCCTGACTTATGAGAGCGCAGAGGTTGCTCCAACCGTCGCTATCACGAACCAGCGCAACGACCCTGGATGCATCCTCGAGGCAAAGCTCGGCACCATAGACAGGAGCGATTGGCTCCTTGTTCGATGCGGCTGTGCCCTGGGATGCTGAGCTACAGTGAAGCCACTGTCGGACAGAAGCATAGAGCCCGTCTCGATCTGTGATTGCCAGAGCCGTGAGCCCAAGCTCACGCGCCCTGTTCATAAGCATGGGCACCGTAGAGACGCCGCGATGAAAAGAGAATGGCGAGTAACAATGCAGCTCGGCGTAGGCGTGATTCGTCATCATTGGTCAAGGCCTGAGGAGGCTCAATCCCACCAACCAGAAAGAAACCAATGGCCCTGCGCTGCCGTACGGTAGACCTGGGCCAGGACACCGGGTGCTTGTAGCTGAAAATAGCGACGTCGAAGAGGGCGATCACTCCACCACTGCGACGAGATATCCCACGGCCCCAGGCTGCGTTCGATGACCACAGAGGCATCGCCCCAACGCAGCAGACAGGGGCGACCGTTGCGCAACTCGACGACAATGGGCTCGGGTGGCCGCACCGCACGAAAAGCCCGCGGCAGCTGACCAGGCAACGCGCCATCTGCCAACTCAAGGCCCGGTTGTCGATCGCTGCCAGCGAACAAGGCCTTACTCAGTGGGGCCGCCGGACTACTGAGATATGGGATGACCGACTGTCTCGCTTCGGGTTGCAGGCTGGCATGCAAAACGGTCTTACCAAAACCACGAGCACCCAACTCAGAGCGAAGCTTGCCCAGAGTGTTAGAGACCGCCTCTAAGGCAACAACCCGAGGTCCGGGCAGCTGCCTCTGCCGATTCAAAAGCGGACCGACCTCAAGGGCTTCGAGTTGCACAGAACTCACAGGTCCGCTTAGCTCTACCTGGTCGACAGCACGACGTAAAAGGCGAAGCCACAGTTGCTCAGAACAGGACCGGGATGGTGCCACAACGCTTCCCTGTCGTGAGTCTGCCCCCATACTCAAAAACCAGCTCATACGAGCGGCGGCTAACCCTGCACCATCAAGGGACTCGAGCACCTGAGCAAGGGCCTGTCGAAACAGACCAAGCAGACCTTGAGATGCTGAAGTCGGGAGATCACTGTCACAGCTGGCACGGAAGCGAGCTTCGTCATCACTACGCCGCCACGCGCTGATCTCACGACCTCGAGCGAGGGCCTGCAGCTCAAGGCCACGTGTTCCCAGGCGTCGGCGCAGTGATGAGCTGTGCAGATCGGCCAGTTGTCCTAGATTGCGAATACCCAGGCGCTGTAGAAGTCGCTGCTCGGCAGTAGCCTGAGGAAGCAGAGAGATGGGTAGAGGCGCAAGAAACTCACGGCTCATGCCGCGTCGAACCCTATGTGGTTCCCCTGCCCTGCCTACAAGCTGCTGCAGGTCACTCTTTGGCTGTAAGACAGCGGCCACACGAGCGGCAAAGCGAGTGTCAGCCATACCCATTCGAACGGGCAACTGCAAAGCCATGACCGCCAACTGCAGGTCGTCTAGAAAGCCCAACTCACCCCGAGCGGCATAGCGACGTTCCATGCCAGCAAAATTGAGATAGGCGATTCCACCACCACTGCTACAGATAGATGGGCACAACGCACGAACTGCCCGCTCGACTTCGACCTGAGCAGCGTCCAGAGCCAGGGAACTTTGCTCCAACAGGAGAACTTCAGGTGCCACAGCAAGCGCTGCTGCAGAAGTCATCCCCAGTCGCACACCGTCAAGTCGAGCCCCTCTCGAAGCAGCTACTACCAAAGGTCCAGAGTCGGACTCTGCAAGGACTGCG
>CAZEIY010000069.1:2939-14072 GCA_964512375.1 uncultured Rickettsiales bacterium
CAGCAAAATCTGGAACGTAGACACACGCGATCCTGATCCTGGGCACAGACATATACTGAACATATATTCACTAGCCCTGAGGATCAAGAACACAGTTCACACAGGAAGACATCGTCTTATGTGGCAGCATGGGCACCCGTGGAACTGGAACTGAAAGTAAGCGCTCTACCGGGCGAAGAACTCCGAGAAGAGACGCTGCTCTCTCTTGCAGACGAGCGACTTGGTCTCCTGGGAGAGGTGGAAAGGCTTGTTCTCGAGGCCCACTACCACGATGACAGTCAGGGGCTTCTACGAAGCCAGGGCTGGGCACTTCGCACGCGCAGGGAAGGCGATGTACTCATCGCTACCGCAAAGGGGCCTGCAGAAGATCAGAATGGAGTACCCGCTAGACCAGAAATCAACGCACGGATCAGGTCTCTACCCACCGCAGGCACCCCCCTTCCCGAGGATCTTGCCAGCGCTCTGAAGGAGGCTGGGTTGACCATTAACCAGTGGCCGGGGCAACAGTGGGTGACCAGGGTCGAGCGTACCTTTGTAGATGTTCGTCTTCCTGAGGGGGGCAGGGCCGAATTAGCCCTTGATCGAGGCCACGTCCACAGTGAAAACAGGAGCCACCCTGTCATGGAATTCGAACTTGAGCTCCGCCAGGGAGAAGCCAACGAGTTACTCAGTGCGGCAACGATCCTGAGTGAGGGTCTGGCAGTGCGTCCCGGTGGTCGCAGCAAGGCCGCCAGAGGCCTTCAACTGCTGGGCAGGCTGAGGCCACCAGAGCGAGGCACCGAGCACAGCGTGAAGGATCTCTGGAATACGAGTTGCGAACTCGAAGAATGGCTCCGAGAGGGACATCGAGAGCAACAGGAGCATTACATCGAGGCGGCAAGTGCGGTACTACAGCAGTTGACCATCGACAAGCCCACATACCTGAACTGCGAGTTCCAACAACTTCGGGTAGCCCTCGACTCACCCGCACACGCGAAGTTGCTCTGGCGTATCTTCTCAGCAATCCATCAAAGAATGGGTTGAGAGGAAGCTGCTCGTGTTGCCAGTAAAGCAACCCACATTCAGATCACACAGGACAGTCGTCATGATGACGTTCGTCCAGTTGCTTCTCAATTCCACAGCTTGCAATAGCAACGAGGAAGCCAAGGCCGAGGCCGACGAAGGCCCGAAGGTAACCATCGAGGCCAGAGAATCTGAGGCCAAGGTCGAGATCGAGGGCGATACACCCCCAGCAGCAACCGTCGATATCGATACGACCCCAGCAGCAACCGTCGAAGTCCTCAAACTCCCCAGCCCCAGCCCCAGCAAGAAGGACAGCACGGACGGCAAGCAGAAAGTAAAGCGCTGGTTGGGACTGAGCGTCGCCAACATGACCGAGCCCATCGCTGGCGTTCCCGAAGACGCGCGCACTCAGATCCAACGTGCCGCACGAGGGTCCCCTGCTCATAAGGCGGGCCTACGCCGTGGCGACGTAATCACCGCAGCATCTGGACAGCCCGTAAGACGCTTTCAGGACTACCTGAAGCAGGCACGAAACGTCGAAATGGGTGAGGAGTTCATCCTGCAGGTTGCGCGAAACGGTCACTCCTTTCCAGTACGTCTCAAGATGCGAGCCAAGCCTGGGAACCTGAACCTGTGGAAGCGACAGTCCTTCCCTGGCACCGAGGCTTTCCCCTTCACGCTGACTTCACTGCGTCCTGAGGGTGCGGAACTCGGACCGGCGAAGGACAAGCCACAACTGCTCTACTTCTGGGCAACCTGGTGTGGACCCTGCCGCCAGGTCGCTCCTGCCGTCGAGAAGCTGCACAAAGATGCTGGGCTGGCCCTGGATCTAATCGCCGTGTCCAGCGAGGAACAAGCGGTAATCAAACGCTACCTCCGCGCCAGCCGCACGAGCTATCCCGTGGCCCATGATGCAAAGGGCTGGCTCAAGCAAGACTATGAAGTCCGCAAGCTCCCCACCGCAGTGCTCATCGGCCGTGACGGCAAAGTCATTGCCTGGGACTACGGGCTCGGTGGGGTGCGCAAGGTCCTGAATCGAGCCCGGATTGAGCTACAGCTATAGGCTATTTCGTCGATAATACGATCTATGAAGAGTCGCAACCTCCGCCCTGACATGGACGGGCAGGCCTCTTTCTGTTGCAATAGTCCGCTCGGAGAGGAAAATGAGCCATCCCAGTCGATTGACTACCATCTCGACTCTTGACCAACTCAAAAGTCGTATCCTTGAAGCCCTGCCCGGGGCCGCCGTCGAAGTAGACGGAGGCAATGGTCACTACACTATTGCTGTCGAGTCCAGCCAGTTCGAGGGAAAGAGCACGCTTGCAAAACAACGGTTGGTCTACAGTGCCATCAAAGACCTCATGGCCGGAGAGGACGCCCCCGTTCACGCGGTGGATGAACTCAAGACTACGGTCCCTACTGGTTCCTGAACAGACCGCTGCCAGCCATATTCTGCTAACCTCTGGAAGATTGGAGCCGCCGCCATGCAAGTGACCGTTTATGGCGTGCGCGGTTCTGTACCGAGCCCAGGTCCCAGCACGGCACGTTATGGCGGCAACACCGTCAACATAGCGGTGCAGTTGGCCGACGGAACGCATCTCTTCCTCGATGCGGGCACTGGGATTCGCCAATACGGCAAGGATCTCGTCAAGCAGGGAGTTCGTGGCCCGGTTCACTTCCTCCTCAGTCACCAGCACTACGACCACGTGATTGGTCTGCCCTTCTTCGAGCCCATCTACCAACCGGACTTCGAGTTGGTGATGTATCCGCTGGAGCACCAAAAGATCGAAGGGGACAGAAGCCTCGCCGAGATCTTCGACGGCATCCGTACTCCTGCTGGAATTGGAGACCTGCCCAGCAAGATTCACTTCGCTGAGGCCTTGTCGACGCCCTGGGCTATTGGCTCGGCTCAGGTCACCCGAATCCCCCTGAATCACCCAGGTGGCGCGCAGGGCTTTCGCATCGATGACGGGGATGGCGCCAGCCTGACTCTGCTAACCGACAACGAAATGAGTCCACCTGGCACCCCGGTCTCAACGCCTGATCGCCTGGCCGAATTTTCGAAACGAACGGGGCTGCTCATTGTCGACGCCCAGTACCTGCCAGAAGACCTGCCAGCCAAGCGTGGCTGGGGCCACGGCACCGTGCCAGAAGTCCTCGAATTAGGTCGGATAAGCGATCCGGAAACCCTTCTTCTATTCCATCACGACCCAGATCGAAGCGATGATGCTCTCGATAAGATCGCCGAACAAGCCCGTGAGTTCGCCAGTTCTCAGATGAACAGAGGCCCCGTCGAGGTCGCCATCGAGGGAATGCGCTTCGATGTCGGACCGAACTCCTGCAAGCAGATGCCACCGCGTAGCTAGAGACCCTCTGTAGGCACCGGGGTCGGGATCACCGAGACCTGGGCCATCGCGCTCAACTCAGTGTGCGAAGCTGCTTCCCAACCCAAACGAAACGACTCAGTCCGCAAGGGGTCGCCCCAGAGGCCAAGATCCTTTGCATCCGGCCGACCTGGCGTACCACCATCGCCGGCTCCCTGCCCAAAAGCCACCCAGTCGGCGGGGCCCGTATGCAGAAGTAAGGGGCCGAGCCAGCGGCCAGCAGGTGGATCATTCCCCACGAACAAGACCCTCGATGCCGCACCCAGGCCCTCCATCACTCCTTGTCGGCTGGGCGTCCCCACTATTCCCAGCATGTCGACCTCCAGTCCATCGACGCGCCCATCGGCCAGCAGGCCCACCCCCAGGCCTCTGTGAAACCAGGTATCCAAATCGGCAACAGAATCCGGTGCATCGGGCGAGAAGGGCCTCCACGCAGGAGGGGCTGAAAAAACGAAGTGGGGATTAGCGAGTGGGTTACGTCCTGAGATGTGCCAGGTCTCAATTGCACCTGCCATCGATCGAGTGTCTCGCGAATATCTCGTCCCTGCGTCAAGCCCGTAGCCGAAGGCAAACCAGGGCGCATAGCCCTCGGGCACATGCTCGAGCAGCAGGTGGAACTTTTCGTGGGGATTGGTTGAGAACCGATACAGCGCGTTGCTACCAAGCTCCAGGTACGCGTGCGCAGGATTCTGATAGGGCATATGCAAACCCTGCGGCAACCACATCAACAGGCCAAACGCCACCGCCAACAGGGAATGCCGCAGACCCGCTGTAGCAATAAGCGCCAGAGAGCACGCCAGTAACGGGAGGTAGTAGCGAAGCACGTCCGGTGCTTGCGCAAGCTGATGACCAACACTCATTGCGGGAAGAAGCGTGATCCACAAGCAGCTCAACCAGCGCGCCTTCCCTCCTCTGCGCCAGGCCACTACCGCGCTCCACGCGGCGAGCAGGCTCAGGCCGGTTCCCATGACCAGAGGCAGAATCCCACGATCCAGATGTTGTCCCATCCAAGCTTGAGGAAAGCTCAATGCCACCAGATCCAACCGAACAATCAGGAGACCCAGCAAGGTCTCAAGAATCGGGGTGCCGCCTCGCACCGTAAGGGCCTCATCCAGATGCGGAACGGCAACGCCGAGCCACAGCGCGAAGCAGCCAAGGGATGTGGCAGCCACCAGCAGAGTCTCCACCAGAACCCGAGAGGCTGGTCGGCCCTCCCTATCCAGCCACTGAAGCAAGACAAACAGAAGAGCCGTGGCCATGTGCAGATATGAGATGACAACGGCCACTGCGAGCAGGACACCCAGACTCACTGCGCCCAGAAGCGACCTGCCCCGACGCTGCCAGGCTTCGTAGGCAAGGGCGGCCAGTGGATAGACGATTAAGGCCTCCGCGAGGCTGCCCCAGGCGCGATAAGAGTAGTGCAGTAACTCAGGGGCGCACAGCGCAAGAAGGGGGCCAATACTAAGGGCTGCGCCCGCACCGAAGTGGCGAAACAACCACCATGAACCCAGCCCAACTGTGGCCAGAGAGATTGTGCCTGCTGTCCAGCAGGTTGCTGCGCTGCCCCAGGCTCCCAGCCTCAGCAACACAGACACTGGCCAACACACCAACCACGATCCACCCTCATATCGGGACACTGAGCCGATAAAGAAGGACACCCACTCGCCCGACGCCATCACTCGAGCGACCAGCAGCGTGTGCAGCTCGTCCATAGTCAGAGCTGAGCGTGTGGTGATCTGCCACGCCATCATGGCGGCGAAGAAGAGGGTGGATATCGAGACCGCTGTGGAGCCCTTCATCGAAGTCATTGTCGGCTCGCTATAGGCCAGTGGGGCTGGTCAGGAATCGCTTGGATCGGACTTGGGCCGGCCACCATAGGGAGGCATCTTCTCGTGATACGGAACTTCCCAGTTCAGACGCCACAGGCTGCCGCCACCATCGACCCGCATGGTCTCACCAGTGACAAAAGCGGCCGCGGGCGACAGTAGGAACATCACCGCTGCGGACACCTCTTCCTCCGTCCCCAGTCGCTGAGCCGGAATGTTGTTGGCCATCGAGTAGAACACCTGCTGAAAAGCCGGAGTGTATGTCTCGATCCCGGAACTATGAATCGCACCCGGCGCGACCGAGTTAATTCGGACGCCAAGGTGCGCCCACTCTACCGCCAGGGTCTTGGTGATGTTGTCGACTCCCGCTCGTGCTGCGCCTGTGTGCACCATGCCCGGAAAACCGCGAAACATATCGGCAACGATATTGACGATGGCTCCACCGTGTTCCTCCATCCATAAGCCGAAGACCTCGCGGCAGCACAAAAAGGTACCCGTCAGGTTGGTCTCGATGACGGCACTCCAGCCCTTGGTGCGGATGAGACCGGCGGGACTGGGAAACTGCCCACCCGCATTGTTGACCAGGAAGTCGATGGCCCCAAAACGCTCCAGGGTGAACTGGAGCATCGCTCGGACCTGCTCTTCATCGCGGATATTGCACACAGTGGTCGCGATCTGCTCGTCGCCACCGATCTCGGCCGCAGCTTCTAGAAGCCGCTCCTCCTTGCGGGACGCGATCACCACGCGAGCGCCCAGCTCGACAAGTTCGCGAGCGATCGCCCTGCCGATACCGCTACCGCCACCGGTAACGACGGCAACCTTGCCAGCGAAAAGATCAGGGCGAAAGATAGATAGGGGAGCCATGGAGGGGCATCGTAGCAGCCGGTGCTTCCTGCTGCCCGCCGCCGTGTTGCGGATGCTTGGGGACTTTCGAAAGGTCGCGTTCCTATGGCATCCTCCGCCTAACTAGGAGAGAACGCCGTGGTTGCCCTGCTCAAAAAGACCGCTGAATCAGCCCTATTCAACAACTTCATCATCGGCATAATCCTCGCCGCTGGTGTCGTCGTAGGTGTCCAGACCTACCCAAGCATGAAGGGCAACGCCACGCTCGGCATGCTGGATTCGCTCATCCTGTGGATCTTCGTCGCTGAGATATTCATCAAGATGGGAGCCGAGGGGAGCAAACCCTGGCGCTACTTCCTCGACCCCTGGAATGTCTTCGACTTCGTCATCGTCGGTGTCTGCTTCCTGCCCGGTGAGACCTCGTTTGCCGCCGTGCTGCGTCTGGCACGCCTGCTGCGAGTGCTCAAACTGGTGCGTGCGCTACCACGACTTCAGGTCCTGGTCTCAGCGCTCCTCAAGAGCATCCCCTCGATGTTCTATATCTCCCTGCTCCTTGGACTGCTCTTCTATCTCTACGGCGTCCTCGGAACCTTCCTGTACCAGGACAACGACCCGGTGCACTTTGAGGACCTCGAGACAGGCCTCTTGACCATGTACCGGGTGTCGACCCTCGAGGACTGGACCGATGTGATGTACATCAACATGTTCGGCTGCCATGAGTATGGCTACGACGACAGCGCACGGGTCCCCTGCGACAAGGACAAAGCCCTGGCTCTTGTCGGTGAAGATGGCATCAACTGGTCTGCAGCGTTCTTCTTCAGTTCCTTCACGCTGCTCGCCACGATGATCATTCTCAACCTCTTCATCGGCGTCATCATGACAGGCATGGAGGAGGCACAAAACGAGGTCGACAACGGCGACCGGATCGACTCTGGCGAGACACCATCGACTCGAATCAAGGACATCTCCACAGCCCTGGAGAGACTCCAGGCAGAACTGAGCCGGCTCGCCTCCGACCTGGAGGAGGACAAGGGGTCTGGTCAGCCGGCGGACACAGGCGACGACTCAAGCGCCTGAGATCGCCTCTCGCTCAGCGCGCCGCTCGTCAGAAGCCGCCACCTCGTCTCCATGCCGCTCGAGACGGGCTTTCAGGCCCGGCATGCCCTCGTTATAGCGCTGCTGCAGCATCTTCAGACAGGCCGCGTGGAGTTCTGCCCATCGGCCAGCTCGTAGCCCGCTGCGCTCAAGGCCCTCTCGTAGACGCTCGTGCGCAAACTCCCAACCCGACTCGGTCGCCCGGGCCATTCCACCCTTGAGGAGGGCAGCCAGGAGATCCGGACGAGCGTCGAGGCCCACCAGCGAGCACAGGTGATTCCATTCAAGCGCATCGACCGCACCGCCGAGAGCCGCGGCGGCCTCAAGACTTGGGATAGCGTCCTCTCCGAAGTCCTGACATAGGAACTGAACCCGGCCCAGCCAAACACCCAGCAGATCGCCTGGGATCTCCAGCTCGACACCATCGCGCAGTGAGAAGCCACGAGAAGAAGACCGAAGAAGACCCTGCTGCACCCAGGTGCGAACCAACTGGACTATGAACATGGGGCTACCTTCTGCCCGCCCAATCACGGCATCGGCGAGTTCGGCGTCGAGACTGAGTACATCTCGAGCCAGACGTTGGCACTGCTGCTTGTCGAGGGCATCGACCGGCACCGACACCGCACGATTCCCCGAACCAGCGAGGAGCCGCAGGATTCGTTCCTGACCTTCGGGTCGACGACTCAGGGTCTCATCGCGAACGCTCGCGACCACCAGCACCGGACCCACCAACGAAGCTCCCTCCTCCCCGAGTACATGTTCGAGGAACGAGAGACTCACATCACTCCAGTGGGGCTCGTCCAACCACAATATCAGCGGCCTCTGCCGAGAGAATCTGCGCAAGAACGTCGCAATAAGGTCCAAGTCTTCGGGACGGTCCTCGGAGGACTCCAGGTAGAGGGCGCGGCGCTCGGTCTCTAACAAGACATCCCGAGCACCAGCCTCTCGCAGCACAGCCTTCAACCTCTCCCTCAGGGCCTTGCCGCTGAGACCACCACATCCCATAGCGCTTCGGAGAGCCGCCCTCAGCCCACTATCTGGCCCCGAGTCAACATCGTGGCGGACCCGCATGGACGTGGCGCAACCCAATTCTTCGACACGCTCGCACAACCAGCGCACCAGCCTGCTCTTGCCGTGACCAGCGGGCCCATGAAGCACCACCACCCTCGGGCTGGCCCGACTCCAGACGTCCGAGAGCACCTTCCAGATACTGGACAACTCTTCATCCCGGCCCAGCAAGGGCAGGTTGCGCAGACCGAACAGGCCAAGCCCTGCACCGACATAACCGAGAGGATGCTGCTCGACCTCAGCCCCTGATCGCCAGTCAAAAGGCAGCGGCGGCAAACCCCAGACCCTCCCATCCTCAAGGGAATCCAGAACAAAGGCAGCATCAGCCGCCTGCGCGAAGCGGTCCTGTGGCCTCTTCTCCAGAAGCCGACGTACCCAGTCAGCAAAACCATCGGGGACATCCACCCGAAACTGCATCTGCGGCACCTCGCAGTTCAGATGTCCCCAAACCGCTTCGTACACAGTCTCTGCAGGAAAGGGCCTCTCCCCACAAGCCAACTCGTACGCGATACAACCCAGCGCGTAGAGATCTGTCCAGGGTCCAAAATCCCGGCTTTCGCCAACATGCTGCTCAGGTGACATGTAGTGCGGAGTACCCCAACTGACCTCTTCTTCTTCACCGGAACCCAGGGCATGCGCGATCCCAAAATCAGTCAACCGTAGTCCAGGAATTGGGCTGCTCTGTCCTGCAAAGAGGATATTGCCCGGCTTGAGATCGCGATGAATGACGCCGCGAGCGTGCGCGTGCCCAAGAGCAGAAAGCAGCGCCAACAGAACCTGCTTGAGATCGTCCCAGGGCCGCGTGAAACGAAAGGGGTCGAGGACTCCAGCGTCAAGCAACTCCATGACGAAGTAGGGACTGCCAGCGATAAGTCTCCCCGAGGAAGCATGAGCCGCTGCCTCGGGGACTCGGTCGAAGTCGTAGACCTGCGCGATTCTCGCGTGGTCCAGACGCGCTATAGAGCGCACCTCGTTAGAGAACGCCGCCTGAGCAGCTGGTTCGAGGGCCTCAGTGGCAGTGAGAAGCTTCACGGCGACAGGCAAGTGGCTGGCACGGTGCGTCCCGCGCCAGACCTCACCCATCCCGCCGGTGCCGACGATACCCTCCAGGGCAAAGGCTCCCAATTGAATGGAAGCGGAAGTCTCATCGTCCATGGGAGAAGAAGAGCACTGAGTGCTACTTCGTGTCCAGCGACGACGGCGGACTGTTTCGTTTCTCAAAGGACTTCCCAACCTGTTCCCAAGTGGGTATCAAGCTTCTTATGCTCAAAACACCATCCAGCTATGCTCTCTCCGCGTTGATCACCGCACTCGTCCTGGCCTTTGGTCTGCCCGGCGCGGCAAGGGCACACGACGTCGGCGGGCAACCCACGTTCCCCAAGCTCACTGACAAGGAAGAAGCGCGCCTGAGCAAAGGCAAGCTCGTCCTACGAACAGAGCGCGGCAAAGAGGATGGGTCCGGTCTGATCACCGGCGTGATCGAGATCCATGCCGACATTGAGGAGGTCTGGAAACTGCTCTCCCAATTCGAACTGGTGCCTGTAGCTAACAAGGCTGTCCGAGAGGTGTCTCGATACGATGACACCACAAACGTCGGGACAAAGGCTGGTTCTGTGGGAATCCGTTACATGGTCAAAGTGGCCTGGCTGGAGATTGTCTACTTCATCCACCACGACATGGTCCCCGAGCAGTACTTCCTCCATTGGACCCTCGACAAGAAGCGTGAGAACGACATCGTAAAGACGGATGGTTCCTACTCCGTGTGGCCTGGAGCAACACCAGGCACGGTCCGTTTTCTCTACATCACGGAGGTAGATACAGGACGAAACATTCCTGACTGGGTCGAGGAGGAGTTGACCGAGTCCTCTCTCAAGCGCTTTCTCGTCTTCGTCAAGAAGCGCGCCGAGGGCTGAGCGTCTGGCGGAGTCTTCCCTACTGGGTCAGACCCTGCACTTGCCCCACTGGATCAGCGGCACGAAATCGACCCCGCTCATCGACCATGACACCAGCCATTGCCGTGGCGTGATCGTGAGTAAAGAACAGCCGCCCTCCACAGCCGACGAGATACTCCTGCAGCTGCCTCTTCTCTTCGATGAGAAGCTCTGGGTAGCGGTCGTAGCCCATGGTGATGGGTAGATGCACCCAGGGGGTTCCGGGTGCAAGATCGCCTGCGAACACCACCGGACCCGCTGGCATGTCCACCTCAGTAAGCAACATGCCGGGTGTATGACCGTTCGAGGTATGGAAGCGATAGCCCTCGCCAAGGACAGCGCTACGATCGGCCGTGACCCGCTCCAGGCGGCCCGTCGCTTCAATCTGATCGCTGAGACCGGGAATGAACGATGCGCGATCCCGAAAGTGAGGCGCAATAGACCGCTGCCAGGCGACCTCGCCAACGACAAACTGAGCGTTGGGAAAGAGCAACTTCGGCGCCGCATCTGCCTGCCAGGAACTGAGCAGCCCACCGGCATGGTCGAAATGCAGGTGGGAGAGCACAACCACGTCAATATCCGCATCCGTGAGGCCGGCGGATGCCAGCGACCGCAACAAGACATGCTCATCCTCTTCGACACCGAAACGCTCGCGCATCGTAGGCTCAAAGAAATTGCCAATGCCGGTCTCGAGCAGAACCACCCGACCATCGTCCTCCTCTACCAGCAGGGTGCGGCAGGCAAGTGGGATGCGGTTCAGTTCGTCCGGCTCGATCCAGCGTGACCACAGCGCACGGGGAGCATTGCCGAACATCGCACCACCATCGAGGCGCTGACTGTTTCCGAGAATCGAAGTGAGGCGAGGCATGGCGGGAAGATACACGCCTCGCCCTCAGGGTGCGAGGCGCAGACAGGAAGGTGGGAAGTCCGAAAATTGCTGCCTCACTGGCTGCTCCGCGAGACCCACCATCTCGAGAAGCGCGA
>CAZEIY010000069.1:14082-14334 GCA_964512375.1 uncultured Rickettsiales bacterium
GATCACGAGGGCTGTCGACACGAACTGAGATCAACGTACTGACAGCGCAGAGCGCCTCGGTAGCCGCCAGCGACTGCGAGTGGGAGTCAACTCGAACGGCAAGAGAGTATTGGCCCCGCCACAGCAGTACGGCCGCCTTGAGGTCATCGTGCTCTGCGAGTCTCTCAATCCATTCGGCTGGACCCTCAAAATAGTAGAGCGTTGGCCCACGAGAAGAGTCCTCTGCGAGCGTCGAGAACGCCAGCAACGACC
>CAZEIY010000070.1:0-14296 GCA_964512375.1 uncultured Rickettsiales bacterium
GGGTCGCCGAGCGCCAGGCCCTGACCAAATGCAGCGATACCTTCGACCAGTTCATCGTGTACCGACTCGTGCACCAACAGGCGAGAACCGGCCGCGCAGGCCTGTCCGCTGAGCCCAAAGATGCCCATGGTGGAGAGCATCGTGGTACGAGCCACATCCGCGTCCTCGAACACGATGTTGGCGCTCTTACCTCCAAGCTCGCACATCACCGGGCGCGGACCGCTCGAGGCAGCCTCCTGAACCTTACGCGCGGTCGCCCGACCTCCTGTGAAGCTCACCTTGTCGATGCCCGGATGCGCAGCGAGCAGCCTTCCGGTCTCACCGTCGCCGGTGAGCACCTGGACGATGCCCTCGGGAATTCCCGCGTCGCTCAGCCACTCGGCCACCTTGAGCGGACCAAGGCAGGCCATCTCTGAGGGCTTGAGCACCACGGCATTCCCCGCAGCGAGTGCGGGGCCAAGCTTGCTCGCAAAAAACAGCAGCGGCGTGTTCCATGCGGTGATCGCTGCAACCACTCCGTAGGGTTCTCGCAGCGTGTAGTCGAGCGAGTTCGGGCTCGACTGGGGAATGGTCTCGCCGTACATGCGCTCGGCCCAGTCGGCGTAGTAGTGCAGGTTCTTGCTGAGCGCCGCCACGTCAAAACGCTGCGCGAAGCCGCGCGGCATACCGACGTCGAGCGCCTCGATGCGGGCCAGGTCCTTGGCGTTCGCACGGCAGATGTCGCCGAGCTTCTTCAAGCAGCGTGCGCGCTTGCCGGCACCCCACTCGCGAATCCAGGGGCCCTCATCGAGCGCCTTGCGAGCGGTGGCAACCGCTGCGTCGATGTCGTCCTGCCGAGCGATTCCCACCCGCGCCAGCACCTTGCCAGTGGCCGGGTCAAGACACTCCATACGGCCACCGCTGTAGTCCGGACCCACATCACCGCCAAGACCTGCCTTCTCGATCGAGGCGCTGTGGTCGATGCTCATGCTTCCCCCATCACGATCGAGGCGCGCGAGACGTCCTTGCAGGACTTACCGCCGATAGCGTCCGAATCGTTGAAGGCCTTGTCGATATCCTCGAGCTGATAGTCGTGCGAGAGCAGGTCCGAGAAGGGGAAACGATCCTGGGTGGAGGCGAGGAAGTCCACCGCGCGCGCCAGCACGTCGGGCGGATACAGCGAGACACCGATGATCTCGCGGTTGAAGCCCACCAGCAGGGACGGATCGGCCTTGTAGGTATGACGCGCGTTGATGTTGCCGAGCTCTAAGTAGCGACCACCGCGAGCCAACATGCGGATGCCCTCGTTGACCACATCGGGAATGCCGACTACCTCGACGACCACATCGGCGCCCCAGCCGCCGGTCTTCTGCATCACCGTCATCACCCGCATGCGCCGGTCTTCCATCTCTGTGATGTTGATGGTCTCGTCGGCGCCGAATTTCTTCGCCAGATCCAGGCGAGCCTGGATACCGTCGATGGCAATGATCTTAGAAGCGCCCATGGACTTGGCCACGGCGCAGGCAAAGAGGCCGAGGCCGCCCGCACCCTGCACGACCACCGTCTCGCCAAAACCCAGGCGGGCTCTCTCGAGGCCATAGAGCACCTGGCTGAGTGCACAGTTGGCGCCGGCGAGTTGGCTGTCATCGACATCATCGGGCGCGACAAAGCACCACTGCCGATCCTTGAGGTAGTAGTAGTCCGCAAAGCCGCCCAGGAAGTGGGGAGCCGACTCGCAGCTACGCACCGGGCTGGCGATAGAGCTGATGCACATGTGGGGATAGCCACGAACGCAAGGTTGGCAGCGACCGCAGGGCACGTAGTAGCTGAACGAGACGCGATCTCCCTCTTTGATGGGCTTACCGAGTGAGTCGGTGCGCACCTTGCTGCCCTTGCGCGCGACGACGCCGCACATCTCGTGTCCGAGGATGATGCCGTGGGTGACCCCCATGGCGGCGAGGTTGGTGTCTCCTCGCCACAGGTGCAGGTCCGAACCGCAAATATTGGTGCGGGTAACCTTGACCACCATGTCGCTATCGCGGGGCTCTGGCACGGGATATTCGCGCAGATCAAAGGGGTTTCCGACACCGGTAAAAACCGCTGCGCGGCCTGTCTCAGACATTTGCTTCTCCCTGGCTCTTCAATGGGCGGTCGCCACGAAAACCGATGAGCTTACGAGCGATGACTACGCGCTGGATCTGTCCGGTTCCCTCGACCAGGTCGAGCGCCTTGATGTCTCGGAACAATTTCTCGATGAGGTAGTCGCTGGCACCGCCGGCTTCGCCGAGGATATCCATGCCGAGCGAAGCAGCCTGCAGGCCAATTCGGGCGCACTCGGCCTTGGCCATCGAGGCTTCAATCGCGTTGCTCTGCTTGTGATCTGCCAACCATGCTGCTCGCCAGGCAAGCAGGCGGCCCATCTCGAGCTTTCGCTCCATCTCAGCAAGGCGATCACGCACCCGGTCCATGCGCCAGCTGGACGCACCGCTCAGGTTCTCACGGGCAAAACGTAGGCTCTCGTCATAGACCGCCCGACCCATGCCAACCGCCATGGCAGCTACCAGTGGGCGGGTCATGTCGAAGGTCTTCATGGCCGCCACGAAGCCCGACTTGCCAGCAGCGCCGCGATCGCTGCGGTCACTTCCCATCAGCATGTTGGCAGCAGGGATTCTGCAGTCCTCAAAGAGCAGGCCTGCGGTCTCCGATGCAGTCAGGCCCATCTTCTTTTCGATGCGCGCGACCGAGAAGCCGGGCGTACCCCGCTCAACGATGAAGGCGCGATGGCCAGCTCGTCCAAGATCGGGATCTATGGTCGCCCAGACCACCACCCACGACGCGCGCGCTCCATTGCTGATGAAGCACTTCTCGCCGTCGATCACCCACTCATCGCCCTCCTGGCGGGCGCGGGTGCTGATGCGCGCAACATCGGAGCCTGCGCCGGGCTCGCTCATGGCAAAGGCGCCCCAGTGGGGCTCCTTGGTTCCCTTGAAGATGCCCAGAAAGCGCCTCTTCTGGTCTTCGTTGCCCATCATCATCACGGGCGGGCCGCCAAGACTCGGGCCAGGCAGCGAGGTGGCCATGCCACGGTCCCAGTACGCAGCCTCTTCAGCCATCACCACCGCACGTCGGTTGGTGCGGCGCGGCCTGCCATCATCATCAGGTCGCGGGGCAGCGTCTTTCATCTTGCCGACGAAGCCGCCGGTCATACCCATGGCGAGCACTTCCTTGAAGAAGGGGTGATCCGAGGGAAGCGCGTGTCCCTGGCGATCAGCCTCGATGCCGAGCGGACGCAGCTTGTCCTTGCCAAGCCAGCCGATCATCTGACGCAGGTTGTCGAACTTGGGATCGAGCGCAAAGTCCATCAGATCGTCACCCCAGCAGCCGCCTCAAAGCGGGCCTCGTCCTCACCACCAAACAGCAAGGCCAGACCGCGTGCATCGCGCATCCACTTCTCTACGGGGTGGTCGTCCATGTAGCCATGCCCACCGAGTAGCTGCACACCACGATCGGTAGCCATCAAGGTCGCCTCGCGAGCCTCGAGCCAGGCGCCAACCGCGGCTTGGGCTCTTCCCTGGTCCAGATCCCAAGCGGCCTTAGAGACCAACAACTCTACGGATGTCACAGCCATCGCCATCTCTGCGAACAAAAAGGCGAGCCCCTGATGCTGTGAGAGTGCCTTGCCAAACGCGACCCGCTCAGGCAGGTAGCCCGCCACGTAGTCACAAGAAGCCCGGGCGATACCCACCATCAGAGCCGCCGCTGACAGGCGCGTCTCGGCGCGCACTACATCGGCGACCTCGGCCTGTGTCGTGCCCCTTGCTATCCACTCGTGAAGCTCAGCCCGACCTGGCTGACTGGAGCGGAGTCCTATGGCCAACACCGGCTCGCTAAGGACCTTGGCGACACCCCAGTTGCCGGCTCGGTCAAGCACCAGGATGTGATCCCCACCGCAGAGCGGCAGACAGGGGCGGGGCCATTCCATTGACTCAATATCCCGCTCGAGCACCATCGAACTGATAGCCACGTCGCCTACCTCAGCACCCAGCTTTACAGCGGCCCCCTGGGCCATAGCCGGAAGCCACAGAGCGAGAGTAGTCGCCCCATCAGCAGCGCTGAGCGTACGCAGCACGGCGGCGCGGCCCGGGCCAGAGACCTCAAGATCTTCTGCGCTGCCGGCCAGCATCGCCAGGCCGCACTCTTCCCAGGCCTTGAGCACGGAATCGTCAGGGACACCACCCTTCTCGTGGCTGCGCTCCGAAGGGGCCAGACAACGACCGGCGAAGGTACTCGCCGACTCGACGAGCATGTCCTCTACCTCGCTGAGCGAGAAGTCCATGTCACTTGCCCTCGAACTCAGGTGGGCGACGCGACATCATCGCCTTGATGCCCTCCTGGGCGTCCTTGCTCTGCATGAGCAGCGCCTGAGCCATCGACTCCTTGGCCAGAGTCGGGCTCAGGTCTCTTCCCGTCGTCGCACGCAGGGTCTTCTTAATAGAGCGCACCGCCAGCGGAGCACAGGCCGCCATCTCGCCGGCAAGCTCCAGCGCGCGCGGCAGTACCTGGTCCGCATCAACAGCCTCGCGAGCGAAGCCCATACGCACAGCCTCATCACCCAGAATGCGGCGACCGCTCAGCAGCAGATCGGCAGCATTCGAGTAGCCAACAGCGCGGGGCAAAAGGTCGGTAATTGCGAGCCCGGAATGAATGCCGAGGCGGGCAAAGTTCACAGCCAGCTTGGCATCGGTAGCGACGAAGCGGACATCGCAGAGCAGGGCCAGCCCGAATCCACCGCCAATGGCCGCACCATTGACCGCAGCGATGGTCGGCACCTCGATGCTGTCCAGACTGACAAAGGCCGCATAGAGCGTCTCAATGGCGGCGTGGATACCGAGGATGCCATCGAGGCCACTTCGCGCGGCGAGCGTCGGCATGGTGGCGAAGTCTGCGCCGGCACTAAAGGCCTTGCCAGCGCCGGTGACCACGACCACGCGGATGTCCTTGCGTGACTTGATCTCGGCAACCCTCTCGGTGAAGGCATCGACCAGCGCAGGAGAGAACGGATTGCGCCTGTCGGGCTCATTGAGGGTCAAGGTCGCGATGCCTTCCTCGCTGACCTCAAGCAATAGGATGTCGTCGCTCATGCACGCACCTCCTCGAAGAAGCCTGTCAGTGCGCCAGCCACCTCGGCTGGACGCTCCTCGGGGCTGAGATGACCGCAGTCATCGAGTTCCAGCAGCCGGCTGCCGGGAATGGCATCGGCGATGGTCTTGCCGAAGCTGGCCGGTACCGCGGTGTCGCCATTGCCGGTGATCACGAGCGTCGGCATGTCCAGTGAGCTCAGATGCTCGAGCACACTCTCCCGCCAGATCACCGCTCGCGCAGCCCGATAGGTTCCCTCGGCATCGGGGGGGTCGAACAACAAGGTGCGATACGGCTCGACCTTCTCGGGTTCAGCATCGAGGAAGCCCGCCGAGAACATCAGCTTGAGCACGAAGTCGACGGTCGCCTTGTCCGAGGGCTTTCCGCGACTGCTCTCGTTGACGTAGTGAAACATGTCACGGGCGCCCTCGATCTCAGCCTCGGCGCTGGTGTTGAGCAGAGCCATGGCGCGCAGGCGAGACGGGTGGCGAATGGCCAGGCGCATGCCGACCATGCCGCCCATAGAGTGACCGGCCCAGACCGCGCCTTCGATACCCATGGCACCGAGCACCTTGTCGACGTCGTCGGCGACCTCTTCGAGGGTGAACACCTCACGCGGAGTCCCCGAACCGCCATGCCCGGGGAGATCGATTCGCACCACATGAAATCGATCTCTGAGTTCATCGGCGACGGGCTGCCACATAGCGCTGTCAAAGGTCAGGCTGTGACCAAAGACCAGCGTGGGTCCCTCACCCTGCTCGAAGACCTGGATGGTGTATCCACCGACGTCGATGTGCCGCGAGCTCACAGAGCAGCTCCCTGTTCACGCAACACCCGCTTGAGCACCTTACCCAGGGCGTTGCGAGGTAACTCCTGCACAAAGGAGTAACTTCGAGGCACCTTGTAGTCGGCGAGGCGCTCACGAAGGAAGTCCTCGAGCTCACCCGCAGGCGGCTCGTCGCCAGCAGAGGGCACGACAAATGCCTGCGGCACCTCGCCCAATTGAGGATGCTGCATGCCCACAAGAGCAGCTTCGCGCACCCTGGGGTGCTCGATAAGCGCGGCCTCGACCTCGCCGGCCGAGACGTTGTGGCCACCAACGATGATGAGGTCCTTCTTGCGATCGACCAGGTAGAGGAAGCCCTCCTCGTCCAGCCGTCCCAGATCCCCCGTGGACAGCCAGCCCTCCTCATTCCAGGTCTTAGCGGTCGCCTCTTCGTCCTGCCAGTAGCTGCGGTGGCCTCCCGAGCTTCGCAGCTGGATCTCTCCTTCATCACCGGCCTTCACCTCGTTGCCAGCCTCGTCGACGATGCGTAGCTCTGTGGGCGGCATAGGCTTGCCGATGGAATCGGGCCGCTGACGCGCCTGATCGGGTGACAGCGAGCAGACAGCGGCGCCGCCCTCGGTCAGTCCATACAGGTTGATCAGAAAGGTGCTCTGCATGTGCCCGCTCAGCTTCTTGATAGCCGGCGCGGGCATCGGTGCCGTACCGTACATGAGCAGGCGCAACGTCTCGAAGCTGCCCGTCTCGATGCGTTCCTGCTCGAGGCAACGCAGCAGCATGGTGGGCACGGCGTAGGCGAGCGAGACGCGGCGTTCGTCGATGAGCTCGAGGTAGCGGTCGGCGTCAAAGCGCGGCTGCAGCACCTGGGTCATGCCACCACGCAGACAGATGAGCGCCATGGCGTGGCTACCGGCAAAGGTAAACAGCGGCACCGCATGCAGAAAGCGCGCACCGGCGAACATCATGCTCAGCTGACTGCTGCCCTTGAAGGTGATGTCGCGATGCTTGCAGGCGACGCCCTTGGAGTCACCCGTCGTACCCGAGGTGTAGAGAATATCGGCCAGGTCCTCGGCATCGCGCGGCACCTGAAAGGTGGAGCCGTCGCCCTGGCTAAGTGCTCCTGCGAGTTCCTCGCCGACAACCAACAAAGCCGAGCCACACAGAGAGCTGCTGATTGTGTTCGCCATCTCGGTGCACTCGTGACCGGCCAGCACAGCGACCATGCCACTGTGTGTGACGATTCGATTCAGCTCAGTTGCCGTAGAACGTGTATTGAGGGGCACCACGACAGCGCCAGCCTTGTGCACAGCGTGGTAGCTCCGCAGGTAGCTCAGCGCCTCGGTGTTGGGGAACAGAATCCCCACCCGCTCGCCAGGCTGAAGACCGCGCTCTACCAGGTGACGTGCGAGGCGGTTGGAGTCTGCCTCCCACTCGCCGTAGGTCATCTCGGCGATCCCATCGAGTACAACGGCGATGCGATCTGGATTCTGATCTGCCTGCTCGCGAAGCAGGTCAGGGACAATGGTCATAGCTGCGCTGTCCTACCCTCAAGTTCAGCGCGCACGATCTCGGCACCCGCAGTGAGCGAATGGAGCTTTTGCACCGCACAGACCCTGGGCAGCTGCTTCATGCCGCAGTCAGTAGTCACCGCTACTCGCTCAGCGGGCACGTACTTGATGACCTCGCGCAGCCTCGCCGCGACCTGCTCGGGGGCCTCTACCTCAAGAGCACGCACGTCAATGACTCCAACGGCTACGCTCTTGTCGGCAGGCAGATCTTTGAGCAGAGCTGCATCGGCCATCTCACGACAGGCAAAGTCGAGCACGTACTGGTTGACCGGCACGTCAAAGTAGCGATGCAGGATGCTCTCGTATCCGCCAGAGGTCATGCCCTGCACCTTGTTGCCCCAGGCGTTGCCCAGGCAGAAGTGCCAGGATGTATGCACGTCCTCAGGCACCTTCGACAGCGTCTTCGTTACCACTTCAGAGACCCAGGCAAAGTCCTTGTCACCGCTCAGATTGGGGATCCACGCGCCCAGATCTTCAAGCTGGATGTACTTACAACCGGCCTGGACAAGATCGTCGATCTCGTCGGCGAAGATCTCGCTGAGCGCGTGCGACAGCTCGTAGCGATTCTTAATGGGGCCACCCAAAAAGTGCGCAAGGGTCGAGAGCTGAATCGGTCCGGCACCGACGCAGGCCTTAATGGGTCGCTGGGTGTTGCGCTGGGCGACACCATAGAGGTGCGCCATGCGAATGGGACCACGCTCGATGGGACCGACTACGCCCACACCGCCGGCCTCTTCGAGGGCCCAGGCGTCGCGTCCACGCGCCTTGCTGGCCGCGGGGTGTGGCAGCTTCTCGGGGCTGAAGCCCTTGACCCTCTCGAGCCAGTACCAGAGGAACGAGCCAATACCCATGGAGTAGTCATCGAACCACATCTGGCCATCAGCCAGGACATCCAGCCCTGCACGCTCCTGATCTTTGAGAACGGTACGTACCGCATCCTCGAACGCCTCTGCGTGGTGGATGACCTTGAAGGCCTCCAGCACATCGCGCCCTTGAAGTTGCCAGGTGAACCAGGACGGGCGCGGGTAGCTCCCGACCATGGTGGTGGGCAGGAGCCGGTCGTTAATCATGGGGGTACGTCGTGCTTTCGCCAGGGTCGCTCGACGACCTTGTCACGGGTCATCTCCAGACCAGTAATGAGGACGTTGCGTGTCTCGCGGGGGTCAATAACATCGTCGATTAATCCTCGACGGGCGGGCTGGTACGGCTCGATGTAGGGCTTGATCAGCTCCTTCATCTGGTTCTTCATGGCTTCGGCAGCGGCGGCATCCATGCCGGCCATCATCTTGGCGCCCGAGATCCCGAGCATGCCGTCAGGACCCATCACCGAGATCTCGGCGCTCGGCCAGGCAACGATCAGGTCGGGCTCAAATGCCGCGCCGTTCATGACGTAGTAGCCGGCCCCATAGGCCTTGCGGGTAATGACCGTGAACTTTGGCACCGTCGCCCGGGCCACCGCGAACAGCATCCGCGAGCCATGGTCGATGATGCCGCTCTTCTCGGCCTTTGTGCCGACGATGAAGCCGGGGATGTCCACCAGAAAGAGCAGCGGGATGTTGAAGGCGTCACACAGGTTGACGAAGCGAGCGGCCTTGTCCGAGCTGGGGCTGTCGAGAACACCGAAGTAGCGCGGGTTGTTGGCGACGATGCCGATCGGATAGCCATTGATGCGGGCAAATCCAGTGCAGATGGCCCGCGCGTAGTCCGCCTTCATCTCGAAGAAGAAGCCATCGTCAACGATCTTAGGGATGATTTCTTTGACGTTGTAGGTACGCCGCGGGTCCTCGGGCAGGATGTCCAGGATGCTGTCATCGAGCAGGTAGGGGCCAGGCGCGTCCTCCTTGACCGGCGGCTTATGACGGCAGCTGGGTGGGAAGAAGCTGAGGTAGTCCTTGATCGCCTGGATGCACGTTGTGTCGTCAGCGACCGCCATGTCCGCGCAGCCCGACTCCTTGGAGTGCAGCTTCGCGCCACCCAGCTGATCCTCGGTGACATCTTCTCCGACCGCAGCCTTGACCAGCGCCGGCCCTGCCAGCGCCATCGCCGACGTTCCCGAGACCATCGGCACGAAGTCAGCGAGGCCGGGAATGTAGGCGGTGCCTGCGTATCCCGGTCCCATCATCGCGGCCACCTGGGGCACGACCCCACTCATAGTGACCTGCTCTCGGAACATGTAGCCGGAGTCAGCAAACATGGGGATCTTCTCGAGGTTCTCGGGGCGCGGGTCGATGCGCGCACCAGCCGAGTCGACGAGCCAGACCATAGGAATGCGATTGCGTAGAGCCAGCTCGCGCATGCGAGCCACCTTGCGACGCCCGACCAGGCCGATAGAGCCGCCCAGCACGGTGTAGTCATACGAAGCGATACAGCACATTCGACCATCGATCTTGCCCATACCGGTGACTACGCCGTCGGCGGCCAGCATGGGGTTCTCGTATTCACTGCCATGAATACCGAGCTCAAGGAAGCTGCCCTCGTCGACCAGATCGACGAGTCGCTCACGCGCTGTCATCTTGCCGCGCTCGTGTTGCCTGGCTATGCGGCGCTCACCGCCCATTTCGAGGGCGCGACCGCGGCGCTCTTCGAGGTCCGCGATGCGCTCTTTCATTCCACCACCGTTGATCATGGCGAGCTCCTGGCTAGTAGCTTCGGGGGAGTCCCAGGTCGTGCTCAGAGACGAAGTTCAGGATCATCTCTGCGGTAACCGGAGCGGTACGCAGCAAGCGCACACTCTCGTAGTAGTAGATGAGTCCGTACTCGGTCGAGAAGCCGTAGCCTCCCAGCGTCTGGATGGCTCGGTCCACCGTGTGGATCGCCATCTCTCCGGCCGTGTACTTGGCCATGTTCGCGTAGGAACCAACCTTGCCGGGGTGCATGTCCTTGTCGAAGGCCCACGCCGCTCGATAGGTGAGCAGCCGCGAAGCCTCGAGTTCAATCTTGCACTTGGCGAGTGGATGCGAGATCGCCTGGTACTCACCGATGGGCCGGCCCTTGAACAGGGTGCGGTCATTAGCGTAGTCCACAGCCGTCTTGAGGCAGTGATCAGCGAGCCCGCAAGCAGAGGCAGCCGCCAGGATTCGCTCCGGGTTGAGCGAGGTGAACAGCGCCATGGCACCCATGTCGTGCTCACCGATCAGATCCGAGGCTGGCACCCGCACGTTGTCCATGTGGACCTCGAACTGGGTCATGCCCTCGATGCCTCGGGTGGGGATCGGATTCAGGGTGACCCCTTCGGCCTTGGGATCGACGACAAAAATCGCCATCCCAAAGGCCTTGGGGAGCCCCTGCGCGTCAATCTCTGCGCGCGAGGTCGTGCGACCTACGAGCACCATGCGGTCGGCGACATCCGCACCAGTGATAAACGTCTTCACGCCACTGATGAGGTAGTCGTCACCGTCTCGCTTGGCGAGCGTCTCCAGCCGGAAGGCATTGCTACCCGCATTGGGCTCGGTGATGGCGAAGCAGAACTTCATCTCACCGGTAGCAATCTTCGGAAGGTACTCGCGCTTCATCTCCTCGGTGCCGTTACGCAGGATGCAGGCAGCATCCATGGCGGTGAGAATCAAGAGCGCATTACCAAAGCCCTTACGAGCGAGCTGCTCGAGTCCCAGAGCACAAGCGAGTAGCCCCATGCCGTTGCCCCCGTACTCTTCGGGAATCACCGCGCCCATGAGGCCGGTGCTGCAAATGGCATCCCACAGATCCTGTGGAAACTTCTTCTCTTCCAGAATGGTCTGGCGCAGTTCCTCTCTTCGCCCAGCAAAGGGCAAGAGGCACTTGTCCATCGCATCCTGAATCATCTTGTGCTCGTCGCTCAGTTCAAAATCGAGACTCATCTGGGGCTCCGCTGGCTGTTCTTATTGCTCTTGCTCAGCCGGTCGCGCTTAGCGATCGGTCGGAAAGAGGCGCTTATCCTGAAGCTTCATCACGTCCGCGATGTTGCCCTTGACGGTCAACTGGCCGGTCATGAAAGCCTGCATGGCATTCACAGAACCAGTCACCATGCCAACCCAGGTGTCGGAGCTGGTCTTGACGGTGGCAGAGGCACCCTCAGAGCTGCCCTCGGCAACGGTGCAGGCGCCATCGGCAACCGAGATGTACCAGTTGGAATCGCCACCTTCGCCACCGCTGAAGTCGAACTGAATGGTTGCACTCCAGTCACCGGCTGCATCGCTATTGAAGCGCTCGGGAATGGCGTTGAAGATGTCGTTGACTGTAATGGCCATGGTTGTTTCTCCTCTTGAGATGTTTGCTTTGGTTTGAGTGGTCAAATCAAAGTGTAAGGTGTCACCTTATACATGACAACGAGAGATTGGGAAACACGACGAGTGAGAATCAAAGGGGTCAAGGCACTCTGCTTTGAGAATGGGCGGAGAAGGCTGGATCTAGCGTAAGGATCAGTCGAGCTCGGCGAGAGCGGCGCGCAGCAGCTTCAGCCAGGGCGGCGGCGGCTCGACTCCAAGCCTCTTGGCCTGTTCGATGAGCTTGTCCTCTGTCAAGATGGCTCGGCTCTCCTTAGCCGTCTCGAGCTTCTCTTCTTCTTCCAGGATGGTTCGCCAGCCCTCGGGCTTTGTGGCAGCGATGCCCTCGATCGCGCGCGGGTCACGGTGCAATGTCAGGCGGTTGAACATGACCGCGCGTACAAAATAGGCTGCGTCACCCTCAAGGGCCTGGATGGCGGCGGCAGGGTAAGGTGACTCCTTGCCGGTAATTTTCTCGATGATGGAGCTAGTGGTGCTTTCGTATTCATCTGGACTGTAGATGAGGTCCAGGTCTTTGGGGTCTGCGCCCCCTTCGAGCGCCCGAAAGATTTCCGTCAAGCCCTTTGCCCCCTCTTCCATTGCTGTGGGCAACTGCACCTTCAGCAACAACTTCAGGGCACGTAAGCGGGAAAAGTAGATCCGGTCGAGTTCCTCAAGCTTGAAGTGCTCGATCAGGCCTTTAGCGGCATGCGAGCGGGCTAGACGGCTGGGGTGGTGCAGTGCAGCCAGTTGCGCCTCAAGCGCCCCGCCCACCTCGTTGAGCAGCACCGTGCTGTACACCGACGAGACCTGGGCCGGATATTCCTGCATGTCCTGCTGCAGGCTCTTGATGTTCTCATCGCTGGGGTCGAGTCGCAGCAGCGCTCGTCGTGCGGCAGAGCGCATGGGGCCGGGTTCGCCCCCAACAAGCGCTCGGATCTGCTCGATGAGTTCGTCGCCATCTGGACTGTCCTGGGCGTACCGGGGCGGGGGAGCAAAACCCAGGGTCTCGACCGCACGCGCATCTCCACGCTCGCTCGCCCGGCTCAGGAGCTCTTCAACGGCTGTTCCCAGTTCGTAATATTCGAGCCCTTGGAAGGCGCGAACATCGTAGGTCAGCGCGTCGCGCGATCCGCCAGACGCTAGGGACTCTGCAAAGGACTCGGCAGCGGCTTCAGGCGTCACGAACTACTTCCTGGATTCGCTGCGGCGGCCCTCCTTTTGTCATTCTCTTTCTTCGCCTTGGCGCGCATATCCTTCATTGCCGGGGTCGAGTCCTTCACATCTGCGTTGTCTTTTTCGTAGGTTCCCTTCATGCCGCCACCCGTGATGCTCAGGTCGGCGTGCTTTTCTTTTCCGATGTCTGCAGCCACGGCATAGAAGTCAATGGGCGTTTTCCCAGGGCTGCCCTCAGCGAGTTCGGCCAATTCGAACATCTCGATGTTCACAAAGAAGCCGTCAGTAGCGGCCTCTTCGGCGATAAAGGCGTGCAGGGTGAACTTGCCATCGGAGAGTTGCTCCTGTGCATGCCTGGCATAGGCACGCGACATCGCCCCCCACAGTTCGAACTCAGAGAGCGAACCAGAGATGTTCAGCTCGTTGAACAACTGCCCGAATGCGGTCTTTTCGAGGACCGCCATTCCACTTGCCTCCGCCGCGTGCTGTGCTCCATGTTTGCCACCGGCCCAGAATCCCCACTTCTTCTTCAGCTTAGCTATCTGCTTCTTCACCGGGTCTTCTAGTGCCTTGACGATGAGATCAAAGTCATCGAGCAACCTTCTGTAGACGGGATCGACGAGATTGACCCGGTCCTGGTCCTCCTCGTTCTTGTAGGTGGCCTTCTTCAGGTCGCTTTCATGAGAGATGAAATTTCGTACTGCCTTGTCCCAGACCATGGGGGGTACAGACAGGTCCGGGCTGTCACCCAGCGCCTTGATCGTGCTCTTGTAGCGCCCCTCGAAGGTCTTGAACTGAGCCCCCTTGAGCGACATTGCGACCAGCTCGTCGGTGTCTTTCGCTGTCCAGATCTTGTCGCCCCCGTACAGGTCGAACAGGGCATCGAGAGTGGTCGACAGGTCCTTTTGGGCCGGTCCCAACTTCACGTAGCCTGGCGCCATCCCCGCCATTGACTTGGCTTGCGTCGCAGCCGTGGAGAGAAGAGCCTTCGCCTTGGTCTGGTCAGACTTGCTGAGGGCTTTGAGGCCGTGTTTCCACTCGGCCAACTGCATCTCGACTGCCATCGGTGTGGAGGCGACCTTGACCTCGACCTTGCCGCCCTTGGTCTCGGTCCAGACCTTGTGGGGGTGACCCTCGTCGTCCTTGAACTTGGTGGGATCAGGCAGCTTGGCCGTCTCGACGGTGGCGTCCGGGGTGGTGGCATCGAGCTTGTCGTCGAGCACCCCGGCCTTCTTGCCGAGATCCTTGGCCTTGCCGACCAGCGCGGCGGCGTTCTTGTCGCCAATCGCCTTGCTGTCCTTTTCGAGCTTGTCGGCGCCCAGCCCCACTGAGGCCGCCTTGGCTTCCAGGTCCTTGATGGCCTTCTCACGCACCTTCTTGGGCTTGTCTTTGAGCTCCTTGAGGGTGGT
>CAZEIY010000071.1:0-14093 GCA_964512375.1 uncultured Rickettsiales bacterium
GGTTTTGGCGGTCGTCGCGGACCTGCGCGAGAAGCGTGGTGGCCCCCCCGCACGGCGTGAAGAACTGGCCGCGCGCCTTACGATCAGCCTTCCTTCGCTGCGAGGGGGTAGCACACACCCGGCAAGCTTAGCAGTGAACGCAGGATCACCTCGCCCCCGCCCACGAGCCCGGGTCACGTCATCTCGACAAGAAGCCTCGCTTCATTTCGAGTCAGAGAAGCGCCGAACACCTACAATGACCAGCGTGCAACTAAGCATCCATTCTGATAGCGAAGACCATCCGCCGAGTTCACCCGAGCTACGGGCACAGCGACCTGGCTACGGAGCGGCCGTCCTGACCGACCTTTCAGAGAGAGGTCTCGCGGTTGTGCAGGGTCCCGGCGGGAGCGGCACCTCCTGGGCGGCCTGGGAGATCGCGCAACGCTGGGCCGGACCGGTGACCTGGATGCGGCCCGGGATGTGGCTGCATATGGCGGATCTGATCCGCCCAATATGGCCTGGCGAAGCGGCACCGGTACTACAACGGGGAAGTTGTGAGCGGCTCGTCGATGCAGTCCTTGCCATGGCGCGCAGCAACGGCGGACTGCTGGTACTCGATGACCTGGACCCCTGCTTCAGTTCGGGTGCCGCGGGGGTGCCTGACTCCGAGCTGCGGCTCTTCCTTGCCGCACTGGAAGCCGGCGAATTGGCCGACAGTGGAGCCGCTGTCCTCATCACTGCTCATCGAGGCCCGCGCGAGCTCTCTGTCCCCATTCGTGCCCTGCCACCACTGAGCATCGATGATGCCAGCCGCCTGGCAGGGTACTCATGCTCTTCGCTCTCCACAGCCTGGCTTCGCCGGCCAGCGGCCCTCGCCCTTCTCCGCCATCTTCCCGAGGGCGCGAAGCTGCCCGACGACGCCGCACACCCCTGGCCTAGCTTGCTGCGCGCTCTGACAGAGCGGATGAACGCGCGAGACGAAGAGGTACTGCTGACCCTGGCTCTAGCCCGAAGACCAAGCAGGGTAGAAGCGCTCGCCGCTGCCAGCGGACTGACCACCGCGGCGATCAAGGAGTCCCTCACCCTGCTGTGCTCAATCGCACTGGTGGAGCCGGTCGGAGAGCGGTGGCGTTGCCCCCGCTACATCGCCTCAGCGGCCAGACGGCTGCTCCCCGAGCGACTTCATGGGGTTCTGCCCACGGCTCTTCTGCAGCGCTTTGCGGGCTTCTACCTTCGCACAGGGCAGCAGATCGAGAAGAACTGGGCGAGCATCGATGACGGAGCGATGGCGCGACTCGGTCTGCGCTACGCCGTGGCGGCCGGAGACGGCCGAATGGCCCTGCAGGGAGGGCTGCACGGTGGACTTCTCAAGACCGCCGAAGAGTTGGGAGCCTGGCGCGCCATTCGCGATGACCTCACCCTAGCCCTGTCCGTCCCCGGTGAAGATCTCGAGCAGGAAGAGCTGGCCAGGTCCTGCCTGCTGCTCGCCAAATCATCTACCCGCATTGGCGACCACACCACCACCGGACCGGCGCTGGTTCGGGCGCTCCCACACGCGCACGCGAGCGCCAACCAGAAGATGTCTCGCGAGATCCACACCCAGCTGGCCCGGCACCTCTTACTGACCGGCTCGTCGCGGCGGAGCCTGGAGCATCTCCGAGCGGCACTACGGGGGGCCGAGCGCGACGGCGACACCGAAGCCCGCAGTGATCTTCTTGGAATGTGTGGTGCCGTGCACCTCCAGGCCGGGAGACTGACAAAAGCGCAGCAGGACTTCGAATCGTCTCTTGCTCTCGCACTGGCCCTGAATGACCCACGGCGAGCTGCTAGCAGGCGGGCTGGGCTTGGTGGTGTCCTCATGTATCGGGGTCGCCTGCGCGACGCCGAAGTACAGCTACGGATGGCTGCAGAAGAGGCTCGAGAAATCAAAGACGCCGCCGGACTCACCTCCCGGCTTCTGAATGTTTCCCTTGTGCTAGCGCTACGCGGTGACGTACGAGGCGCGATGTCCAGCGTCTCGGAAGCAGCTTCAGAGATGCCTGCGGGACACCCACGCCTCGAATCCCGACTGCTCAGTCTACGGGGCAACCTGCGCCGCCTCGCAGGAGATCTTGCCGGCGCAGCCAACGACCTCGACGAGAGCCTCGATGCAGCAGCCGTCGCCGGCGACCGCGATGCGCTGGTCGAGATCTGGGGCGCCCAGGGGCACTGGCACCGAAGCGCCGGCAACTTCGAACAGGCGTCCGAGTTGTTCAGTAGAGCCGTGGACGAACACAGCGAAGAACGTGAAGACTCGATGCTCGCAGCCCGCGAGGCCGACCTATGGCACGCCAAAGCCTGGCAGGCGGCAAGTCTCTTCCTTCAAGATGGGGCCGCATACCTTCCGCAGTTGATCGAGGCGACCGATGCCCTCGAGCTATGTCGAGGGCGCATCCCCGAAGAGCCCTTCCGCGCCCGCTATCTCACCTGTGCCATTCAGTGCCTCGAGTCACAGCTACTCGCTGCCAACCTCAATGGCGTCGCACCCCTCGCCCAGCTGTACCGTATCGAAGAGTTGATCGCCGAAAACGAGAGAGACACCGAGTTGGCCGATACCGGCTCGCCAGAACTGCGGGCACTCAATAGCTGGGCGCTGCTGCTGTGTGCACGCAAGGAAGATTCGCTTCAGGCAGCCGAACGCGCGGAGCTCGATGCCGGGCTGTGCGGACTCGCCACGGTGGCCGGACGGGCGCGGGTGTTGCGGGGCGAGTCCCACCAGGAATGGAACGGCCAGGCCAGGCTGCTGGCCCAGTTGCTCGAATTCGCTAGCTCGGAGACGCCTCCTCCTTCGGATCGCGAAACAGGCGCAATACCTCTTCACGGACCTCGGGCACGGTAAAAACCACGACGACATCCCCCGGCAGCACCTCGTCGGTGCCGCGGGGTACGAAGACATTGTGCTCACGAACGATGCAGGCGATGAGCGAACCGCGGGGCACCTCGACGTACATGAGCGTCCTGCCCAGTACCCGTGCCCGTCCTGGCACGTGGACCTCGAGGATCTCGGCCTTACCGCTCTCCACCTGCACCACGCGATAGACCTGCTTCGAGCGGACGTGGGCGAGGATGTAATTAGCCGCCGAGCGACGCGGGCTGACCGCCACGTCGACACCAACGCCCAGAGCGGCGCTCAGATAGTCGCCACGATGTATCAAGGCCATCGCGCGCCGAGCGCCCTGCCCCTTGGCGAGCAGTGAGGCCATGATGTTCACCTCATCACTACGAGTCAGAGCGAGGAAGGCGTCGACACCGTCGACCTCCTCTTCGACCAGAGTCCCGCGGTTCGTGCCATCTCCGCAAAGAACGAGGGCATCCTTGAGTTCTGCGGCGAGCTCCCGACAGCGGCCCATGTCCTTCTCAATGATGGCCAGCTCCACCCCGTCGCGCTCCAATCGGCGGGCAACCTCCAGACCGATCTCTCCGCCTCCCACCACCATCACCCGCTCCGCCCGCTCCTCACGGGTCATCCCAAACATGGTCTCGATACGAGGGATTGTGTCGATATCTCCCACCAGCCAGAGGTGGTCATTCAGCTCGACATGGTCGCCTCCATGGGGAATCAGCATCCGCCCATCACGGATGATGGCAGCGATCAACGCACCGGGCGGGATGGACATGTCACGCAGCTGCTTGCCCAGATAGCGGGTCTTCTCCCGTACCGGAAGATCGACCACCTCGACGCGATTGTCAGCCAGGTTTTCGGTCTCGAGAGCGCCGAAGCTACGAATCACCCGGTGCAACTCCATGGCGGCGAGCACCTGGGGATTGATGAGCAGATCTACGCCGATCACATTGTGCGCGACCCCACCTTCTTCCTCGTAGTAGGAGCGATTCTCGACGCGAGCGATCGCCTGCTTGACACCCAGCTGCTTGGCTGTGACTGCGGCGAGGAGATTGACCTCGTCACTGGATGTGACGGCAACCAACAGATCACTGTGCGAGACCCCAGCGCTACGCAGCACCGGCAGGATGGCTCCATGACCGCAGACGGTCTGAATGTCAGCATGCTCGGTCGCAAGTTCGAGCATCTCCGCATCGCGGTCTACTGCGACCACACGGTGGCCGTCCTGAGAGAGCGTGGCGACCAGATGGCCGCCCACTTCCCCAACTCCGATAACTACAATACGCACGAAGTAAGTATGCCAGCTACTTGGCTCGGCGCTCCTGCTCACGGATATAGCGCTCGAACTCCTCAGGGGACATCTTCTCGATCCGGTCACCTGCATCGAGATTAGCCTTCTCGAACTCAGCCTCACTGACCTGCTCGCGTCGCTTGAGCGTCTTGACCTCAGTGACCTCAGTAGTCGCTTCAGTCGCTGCATTCACCGCAACTGGGATGTGCAGCTCGGCGCGAGCCCCATCCCGATCCTCCGCAACGAAGACTACCTCGCCGGAGAACGCTTCCTTGAGATCAACAGCGCGGATTCGTATGCGGCCACTCTGCTCAATCGAGATGCCCGGTGGCCCACCCTCCACGGACCAGTGAAGCTCATCACCGTCCGGGTCACTAGCTTCCAGACGAATCCCCTGAAGTCCACTGGCGTTACGAACGTTAGAGAGCATCACCGGTTTGGCATTCACGATCTCGACGACCTTCGAGGTGGCCTCAGCGGCGTGACCCTCGAGGTTCTCCACCCGGGCAACGAAGTAGACCGTGTCTCCCCGTTCAAAGCGACCCACTCCCGGCTTGAGCACACCACGTGTCACCCCGGAGATCTTCGTCCCGTTGACGTACCAGTTGAACGAGACGTCAGAAAATGAGTCGCTGCCCTCGGCGAGCGGTGCGATGGCTTCCAGGGAGTCCTCGACGGTGGGGGCCTTGGGCGAGATGGTCACCCCCTTGGGGAAGCCCAGCCCCTCGACTTTCACATGCGAGGCCGCTTCTACTCGGCGGTCCTCGGATAGCCCCGCCTCAACACCAGCAACATCTACCCCAGCGTTGCCGTCCTCGTACTTCACCGGACCCTGGTCGTGCTTTTCGTAGGGTCCGCATGCCGTAAGGCTCAAGAGAGAAAAGAGGAGGATGAGGCGACACATTGGATGCTCCTGGAAATCGTTCGGTCAGTTCCGCGCTGGCGCACGAGGCTCACGCTTTGGAGGGAAGAGCCCTTCGGGACGCAAGATCATCATGACCACCAGAACCATACCGAAGACCAGCATGCGGTATTCCTGAAAGTCACGCAGTTTCTCGGGCAGGACGGCGAGCAGGACGGCCCCTACCACGACCCCACGCAACGATCCCGTGCCTCCGAGGACAACCATGCACAGAATGATCGCAGACTCCATGAATATGAAGGACATTGGGTCGATGAACCCTTGAATGTGGGCAAACAGCAGACCGGCAATTCCGGCAAAAGATGCGCCGATACCAAAGGCAAGGAGCTTCACACGGGTCGTATCGACACCCATCGATCGAGCGGCCAGTTCATCTTCACGGATGGCGCGCCAGGCGCGGCCCAGTCGACTGGAATCCAGACGAGAAGCAACTACGGCGATCAGCGCGCCATAGGCCAGAGTCAGCAGGTAGTAGTTCACCTCCTTGCCCCAGACGGCCACCTGTTGGTCCCACAGCAGAGGGCCGAGGAAGTCGAGAAACGGCACCCCCTGGTCGATGGAATAACTACCCAGGCGTGGAGAAGGAATGCCTGAGATACCCTTTGGTCCGTTTGTCACAGAATCCCAGTTGCCGAGGATGATCCGAACAATCTCGCCAAAGCCCAACGTAACGATCGCCAGGTAGTCCCCGCGAAGGCGCAAGGTGGGAAAACCGAGCAGTACCCCAAGCCCGGCAGCGAGCAACACCGAGCAGGGCACCCACGCCCACAACGCCCACCAATACTCGGGAAAGGTGACTGAGATCAGCGCCGAGGAGTAGGCACCAATGGCATAGAAAGCGACGTAGCCGAGATCGAGCAGACCCGCCAGACCAACCACGATGTTCAGGCCGAGAGCAAGACAAACGTAGATACCCGCGAGCGTCGCAACGTAGATCCAGTACGGGTCACGGAAGCCCAGGGTGAAGATAAAAGGGAACAGTACGAGCATGACCAGCAGCCCCCCGCGTACGGCTCCCGGGGACGCTGCGAAGGCATCGCTCACCTCATCAGCGCGGCCCACACGACGCAAGAGATGCCGGCTGGCAAAATAGAGGAGAGCGACGCAGACGAGGAAGCCAACAAAGTAGCCCGGCTGACGCAGCCGCAAGCCGGTGACTGTCGCCGCCAGCACCAGTGCCTGAATCCCCCAGATGATAAGCCTAGTCTTCCACAGAGCGTTCACTCCGCTGAGTGTACCGCAGGGGGCTGAGGTATCGTGGACAACCCTGGACTGGAGTCCGCCACGGCCTCGACACGCGAAAGCCTCCTTCCTACTCCTGGCAGGCCGGTCCACTTCGGCCGCTACGAGCTTCTCGAGGTGCTCGGGGCGGGTGCAATGGCACAGGTGTTCCGAGCGCGGCAGCGGGGCCCCATGGGTTTCAACAAGGAAGTGGCCCTCAAGCTGCTCCGCCGTGATGCGGCGCCCCGCCATCGAACCGAAATGGAAGCGCTCATCAACGAAGCACGAGTCGGCGGTCGACTGCGACACCCCAACCTCGTTGAGATCTACGGATGCGAGGTAGTCGACGGCTCGCTGTGCATCACCATGGAGTACGTGCAGGGCTGGACACTGGACGAGGTCTTGTGGCGCTGCACCGAAGTAGGGCAGAACCTACCCCGCGCCTCGGTGATCGACATTCTTCGCCAGCTGGCAGCCGGACTGCATTCGGCCCACCAGGCCTGCGATGAGAACAACGTGCCGTTGCGACTGATCCACCGCGACCTCAAGCCTCAAAACATCTTTCTGGATCTGATGGGGGTGGTGAAGATCGCCGACTTTGGCCTCGCCAAGTCCAGTCAGAGCCTCTACCAGACTCAAGGCGGCGAGGCGAAGGGCAGCCCTCTGTACATGAGCCCCGAGCAGATCAGTGGTGCGGAGCTAGACCAACGATCCGACCTGTTCGCGCTGGGCACGATCGGTATCGAACTGGTGACCGGGCTATGGGCCTTCGAGGGAGAGACCATCCCTAAGACCTTCCAAAAGGTGCTCGCTGTGGACTGCGACCGGGCGATGGAGAGCGTCAAGGCCGCAGCTCCCGAACTCCATCCGCTGCTCTCGCAGCTACTGAAGGCGGAGCCATCACAGCGGCCTGCCAATGCAGGCATCATCGAACAGCGACTCACCGCTCTCGCCAGCCAGGTTGCAACGACCACCCACACCCTGCCGCTCGTGCATGCCATGTTGGGGCGAGGTGATCTGCGTGCTCCGTATGGCGAACTGTCACAGGCCTTGTCGGAGCGGGGAATCTCCATGGGCGACACCGTCCCGGTGACTTCGGAGACGACCTGGAAGGTCCTCCCCTCTTTGAATAGGAAAGCTGGCAATGACCACCTGCAGGGAGATACAGCCAACACGAGCGCACCTGGGCAGTACGTGCGAGGTCTTCGGGGCGCGGTTATCGTCGCAGGTCTAGCTGCACTGTGTGCTGGCATTGCGCTGCTGTGGCCTGACCACAGCGATCGTACGGAACCTGCTCTCGACGAACTGGCTCCCGGATTTGCTTCGCCGGAGAGGGCAGCCACCAGACCAATGGCTCGACAACTCGACTCATCGAAGAGAACATCAGCCACGATTCCTGAGACAACGCTGGACTCCGGCTCGCAGCTACGGCACCAGCCCTTGTCATCGGCAAGACTCTGGCAGGACCTCAGCTTCGAAGTCGAGGTGCCCGAGACGAAAGACTGGGAGATCACCTGCCACTACCGGCCCACCGACGGCAATGAGAGGAGTTGGCGGACCATCGACCTCGAATCGCTAGGTGCAGGTCGCTACAGGACTTCGATCACGATCACCGAGCGTCTCTCGGACGGGCTGACCTACTTCCTCAGCGCGAGGAACGAGGACGGGGCCATGCGCCACGGACTGGGCTCTGCGAACCGTGGCTTCAAGGTGACCGTTGAGCAATAATTCGACCGGCCAGGCGAGCCACTCTTGCGTCCGAGTCACCCCGTAGTTCTACGACAGCAGCCAGATCCATGGCGCCCTCTTCATCAAGCCTCCAGAGAGCACGAAGCGAATGCAGACGCACGTCAGCCGAGCCATCTCTCAGACCGGGAAGAATCGACACGAAAGCTGAACCGACCTGGCGCCAGCCCAGAGCTCGCGCTGCCATCGCCCGTACCTCTGCGGCATCGTCATTCAGCGCTGCTACCAGTTGCTCTGACCAGAGCTCGCCGTCGCTACGCCAACCCACCGAACGACAGGCCTCAGCGCGGACTTGAGCATCCTCATCGGCGAGCCCCAACGCCAGACCGGACAAGGCTGCCTGCGCCCCGGCTCGGCGCATAGAGCTGACGAGAATCAGCCGGACTTCCCTCGCATTCTCCTGAGCCAACAACTCACTCTGCAGTCGATCCCAGTCAGCTCGCAGGCCCACCAGAGAGAGAGCCAGGGCGGCTCGAACGGGGGCCGGCTCATCGGCATGCAGGAATCGCTCTACGACCACCGAGCGAGCATCAGGATCGCGCATCACGGGCAAGTCGAAGCGCGGGCGCCCAGCCCGGTCATAGACTGGCTCAAGAGTAGAGACGACGGCATGGATGTCTGGATGCTGACGAAGAGCACGCAGCAGCTCCGCGGTGTGTCGGACCCGCCAGTCATCGTGTTCAATGAGAAGAACCAGAGCCTCGTCGCGCAGAGAGTCATCCGCCAACAGGGCATCCCGCTGCAACAGGTAGGACCCGCCTGCCTCGTGCAGCTCGACCAGCACCCCCGAGAGAGACTCCTCTGCGTAAAGGCTCGGAGCAAACGCAACGCTAACGAACGCTGCCAGTACGATAGCTGTGCTCAACACGCGCATCAGGGAGCCTCCGGAAGCAAATGAGTAGCTTCTTCCCACCAGTTGGCGGAGGGCGTGCGGGTTGAGTTGCTGCCGCAGTGAACTTCTCCCAGGCCCATATGATAGATGGACCAGTTATCTACGAAATGAAAGTCAATCTCTGCGGGCATCAGCTCTTTCACGTAGGCGATGAATGGGTCCTCGTCCTGCCCTACCGAACTGTGCATAGTGTCCCGCATGAAGGGATCGGCGAGGAAGATGTCCGTCTGATCGCCGCGATTGGTCACAAACAGGTTTGCCATCCCAGGGATGAGCGCCGCGACGTAGCCCCCACAACCCATGGGCTCATCGAACAGCGATGGCATCAGCAGGATCTCCTCATCGCTCAGCCCTAGCTCCTCCGTCATGAGTTCGAGCAGCGGATCGAGGTAGTCCTCCTGGATCTCATCATTGAGTAAGCGAATCGCCTCCGAATCCAGGAAGGCATCGACATTGTCGAGGTTATGTCCGCCAGGAAACGCCAGCGCGTACCTGGCAAGTCCCAGGTTGCCATCCATGGACTCGAGCAACTGCCACGCTGCGCCGGTGTCCGCCCAGACAAATCGGAAGCCCCGAGGAGCCGAAGCATCGGGAACAAAGGAACTGACCTCATCAATGTGGCTCACGCACAGCCAGGTCGTGTCTACCTGGAAGGGATCTTGGATCTGCTGACTGGCGAGAAAGTCTGTCAGCTCTCGGTCTGGATGCAGAGCCTCGTCACCGCCGTAGTAGATCCTGCCGAAGGGATAGTGGACTCCGTCTACCGTGAGCGGCGGGCTGACCTCGAGGTTGCCAAACGAATCCAGGGAATTGACGTAGCTGGTGTCGCCCCAGGTCATCACCGCCCAGTCAGGCTTGACGAGCTCATCCTCGGGATAGCTATCGAGCGCACGATCGCGAATAGAGTCCACGACGATATCGTTTCGCAGCCCAGGAGCGAGGGTCCAGCCGAACTGAAACTCGTCCTGCACCCAGGGGTCTCCGCCGTAGGTTGGCCCATCGATCGGGGTAAACATGTCACCCAGGACATCCTCATAGACGCCGATCATCTCCTGGTTGTTGTAGTTGGGGCCTGAATCGGAATCGAGGACCCAGACCTGCTCAGTCTGCTGCAGATGATGACTAAGGATGAGTGGTGACGATGTGAGGAAGATCTCATCTACCTCGACGACTTCATCGCCCTCACGCAGCTCAAGGCGTAAACGTGCCGAGTTGAGGAAGCCTCGAAACTCAAGCAGGTACTCAATGTCTTCCTCGACTGGGCGCACTCGGTGCTCGTCAATGTGGCCGCCTTCCACCTGCCCCAGGGCCACTCGCCCGTCACGCCACAAGCGCAGGTCGCTCTGATCGCCGTCAAGCACGAGGTAGACCTTCTGGGCCCGGCTCATGCCTCGGAACACTTCCCTCTTCAGGGTGAGCGATGTGAGGTCATTCTCCTCGGCGACAAGCTCGTCTTCATCCCAGTCGGTGACGCTGTTCTCGTTGTCATCGTCGAGGTTGGGAATACCCACCAGGCCGGGATGGGTATGGCCTGCGCCCTCGGGATAGGCCTCCGGCAAAGTGATAAGCACCTCAGGAGAGGGGCAGCCACTGAGCAGCAACGCTGCGCAAGGCACCCACCACACGATGCTTCGCGCCCCACGTGTGAGGACGGTGAGGGCAGCAGTGGGCTCAGTCTGCGGCAATGGATTCCTCGGTCGGTAGATGGACGCGATGGACTCAGGCAATCGGAGGGACGCGACAGGCGACCAGTATAGGGGAAAGGTGGCCAGATGCTCAGGCTTTCACCCGCCCGAAGGCTACCGCCGCCCCATCAGGCCCAATAGTGCTGCTTCATGCAAAAGACCGAACCGCCCGAGAGCAGGAACTCACTGGTATCGAGCTCACACACCACAAAACCCAGCTCTTTGAGTTGACCGTTGACACGATCACAGCCCGCCTGCACCAGGAAGTGCCGCTGATCAGGACAGTGACCATTACAGACCATCTGCATCGCCTCGGGCTCTGTTACCTCCACCAGTTGCGCGAAGAGCGCCTGCAGTAGGGCTCTACTCTCCTCGTCGAAGGCACCCGGGTAGTACACAGCGGTCTCGTCATCGAGAACGGCCAGGCAGGTATCCAGATGATAGAAACGCGAGTCACATAGCCTCAGCATCACGATCGGCAGACCGGTCCATGCCGCCAGGAACGTGTAGGCCTCGGCAGCGCTGCGTGGACCTACCGCCGCAAAGAGAAGGGCTCGACCCGGCTGCCAGATGACGTCACCGGCACCCTCGAAGCGGGGCACCATATAGGGGTTCATCCGCTCCAACTGAAGTCCGGCCCTGGTGAAGAACGCCGCCACCTCTGGAATCTCGGCCTGGCGACGCGCTGAGTTCATGATCGAGATGACCGCTGAGGGCTCCTCCGACAGCATTCCAGGAGGCAATGTCAGCGCCTGGTTCGCAGTAAACACCAGGTCGGGAAGCAGCGGCACGGCCGGCAGCACGTCGACCGGAATACCCAGCTTCTCATAGCATTCGACCAGTTGTTTCCACTGGAGCCGCGCCGTGAATCGATCAACGCGGCCCAGGTTGCCCTTCATGTGAGGATTACCCACATACTCGACGTCGAAGTACTCGGGATCGGCCATGAGCACCCGGGTCGGGAGAGGCATCTCAGGGAGCTGACTAATCTGAAAATCTAACTCGTCAACGGACCCGATCAGGGCTGAGGGCGTCGAGTCCCCCCCTATCTTTGCAGTCATCAGGCGATGGCCGACTTGGCTGGGCGCAGCACAGCTCAGTCGGCGATAACCAACAACGGATAGGTGATGTTCTTCGTCTTGCCCTCAAACGGTGGGAACTGCAGAGCATTCACTTCGCGGCTGATGCACGTGTCGAGAGCGGTGCCCGCGTAGCGCGATGTTGTCACTCTGGCGCGAGTCACTGCGCCACTCGGCGAGATCTTGAACTTGACGTAAATCTTGCCGGAGAGGTCTGGATCACGGGAACGCTGTGAGCTGATGCACCGCTTGATCGACTTGTTACTGCCGATGATCGTCTTGATGATGAACTGATTGGGAGCATTGCTTGAGCTCTTCGATTTGCCCTTTTCCTTGGGGGCCTTGGGCACCGCTCGTCTCTTTGATGACGCGGACGAACTGGACGCAGACCGCGCTCCTTGCCCGTCTCGGCCTGAATAAGACGAGGAAGAGTCACTCTTGGCGATCTTGTCGGATACGGAGCGGCTGCGGGGGCTCGATGAGCTCCTACGCGAGTTGCGTGGCTCAGTCGAACCGATATTTCCACTCTTGCTGGCGTAGCTCTGTAGCTCAGCGCGATCTTCAGCCGAGAGACCAGGCAGCTTTGGTGGACCACTGTCGCGAGTGCTCGCCCGAGCCGTACGGGTAGTCGTGGGCCGGTTGACGCTCTGTTTGGCAGCACTCGGAGCGGGGGCTTCAATCTTGTCGGGGGCACCCTGGGCAGCCTGCTGTAGCCCCTCAGGAAGAGCGTTCACCACACTCGACGGAACAGGCGGCGGGGCCACCGGAGCAGATACCGCTTGCTGCGCGGAAACAACAGCGGGGTCTTCGACGTCCGCGGACCGAGGAGCATCGAGATGCTCAATTGCAAGGGCCAGTCCCGCACAGCCCAGGCCCATGACGGCCCCAAGAACCAGGCCGATGGGCATCTTGGACGGCCAACGACCCTTCTCGGTAACCAGCGCCAGCGCCATGGTACCCGCTGCACCGAAGCCAGCGAGAGCGTAGCCCAGGGTAGCGAGGGGCCCAGGTACCAGGATCAGCACGAGCAGACCCATGAACGATGCGGCACCCAGGACGCCAGCGGTACCCAGCAGAGGCGAGCCCTGATGCTCTATCTCGGTGACCGAGGTGTTGCTCGGCCCCCCAGCCATGGGGCTCGGGTATCGCGGATCAACGCTCGACGCCGGCGGCGGGATCGACGCCGGCGTCGGGATCGGCGACGGGATCGGCGACGGCGGCGGGATTGGCGACGGCGGCGGCACCGCAGGAATCGGAGGCGGCGAATACGGCAACGGACGGGTGGGGTCACCCTCGACGCCTGGAGCAGGGAGCGGGCTCTGAGCGGCTACGGCGCTGAGCACAGGGCCCGTCGGAGCAGGGCCGCGATAGACCCTCGTGTCGGGGCTATCACTGGCAGGAATTCCGGAGGGACTTGAGCCGGGGCTGGTGGGTCGAGACTGAGCAGCACCATTCGAGGGAGTCACGGAGTCCGTGCTGGTCGTGCTCCCCGGCGGCGAATTCAGCCCTGGAATCTTATTCCCGGCTGGCGGAGTGGCCGGACCAGCAGGTGGCACGGCGGGACCAGCACCAGGGCCAATAGGAGTCGAAACCGCAGCAGGAGTCGCGGCAGGTGCGGAGATCGCACGCAGCTCTTTGGTCAAGCTGCCCAGAGACGGCAGACCACCGTTGGTCATCTGTGCGAGCTTTTCGATGTCCTCGGTAGAAGCCGCAGAAGCCCCCTCTGTGACCGGAGAGACGCTTTCCTTGAGGGTCGAGCGAGCCGAGGCGGGATTATGCTGAAAAATGATGATCTTGTGTCCACAGCGCTTACAAGTCGCTCTATTGATCTCCTTGACCAGCTTGTGGTCAGCGATCTTGTAGACAGCCTGGCAGTTGTCGCAGACGACCTTCATAGGACTCCCATTGGACGCGAGAGTGGAGCGGGGAACGTACGGTTGGACCGGAGGGGACGAAGATTTGTACGTTAGGGCCGATTTCAAGTCAATGATTTGCGAAGTAGGGACCAACTGTACTCGCCCACTCGACTGAGCGGACGGGGGAGCCATCTTGAGCTAGTCTCGTCCCGTGTCACACGTAGGGGCCAAGCCGCGCAAGTTCATCGCAATCGCAGGCAACATCGGGGCCGGCAAGACGACGTTGGTGGACTTCCTCTGTCAGACCTATGGATTCCGCCCCTTTGTCGAACCCAACCTGCTCAACCCCTACCTCGATGACTTCTACAAGGACATGCCTAGCTGGTCATTCCACTCGCAGATCAGCTTTCTGAGTCACAAGTTCCGCCTGCACATGGAGCTCATGGCTGAGCCCTCAACGGTCGTTCAAGATCGCACGATCTATGAAGATGCTGAGATCTTCGCCAGGCACCTGCACGATGCGGGCTATATCAACGACCGT
>CAZEIY010000072.1:0-13934 GCA_964512375.1 uncultured Rickettsiales bacterium
AAGCACGATGATGGGCCCACTCAACAACGAGCGGCATTGCCAGCGGGTTGCTTCGATGATCGAGCGAGCCATCGAGCAGGGAGCTACGGTTCATCGCCTGGGTGAAGTACCAGAGAAGTTTCAGGAGTCGGGTACCTACCTCGCACCGGTCATCTTCACTGACGTCACTCCCGAGATGGACATCTGGCGCTTGGAGGTCTTTGGACCGGTGCTCTGCGTCACGAAATTCAGCGACGAGAAGGAGGCGCTCGCGCTGGCGAACGACACGGAATACGGACTCGCGGCGGGCATCTGGACGAAGGATATCTCACGCGCCCACCGCATGGCATCGCGCCTCAACGCAGGCGTGGTTTGGATCAACACCTACGGCATGCTGCCCAGTTCTGTTCCCTTCGGTGGCTTCAAGGGCAGCGGCTGGGGCAAGGAAGGCGGCCGCGACGCGCTGCTCGAGTACACGCGCATCAAGAACGTGATGGTGGATCTCACCTGAGAGGGGGCCAGTCGCCTCAGCGAAGATCAGCTGCCGCTGACCTCGATAAAGACCTCGCCGCTGTTGCTGCTCTCACAGGACAGGAGTTGCTGGGCGGCCGTGTAGCTGCAATCGATGTCGCCCTGGAGCACGTCGATTTGGGGAGCGCTCGAGCTCCACAGCACATCGGCGGGCAGGAAGATCTCAGTAGCTCCCAGTCGGTGGTCGTGTTCCCAACGAACAGCGATGCTGCTGCCCTCGTCGTCGAATTGAAGCGGATTGCCGGCGATTCGACGTGGTCCGGCTCGTACCCGGAAGTTAGCCCGTAGCGCGCCGTTGTTATCGATGATGCTCAGGTCTTCGCCGTTCCAGCCATCCGCGTCGGTAGCGTTCCAGCCAGGTGTCCAGTTCCATTGCGTGCCCGAGGCGAAGTGGTCATCGAGGCGTTCGTACTGCAACTCCATGTATTCCTCGACGCCCAGGGTGTCCTCGAAGGCACCGAATTCGCCAACAAAGAGCGGAACGCCCCACTCACCGGCCTTGCTGCTCATCGTCGAAAACGCCGTGTTGGTGGCGGTGGGCAGGTGCGGCCAGAACAGGTGGGTAGTGATGACGGCGGTTTCGTAGAAATGGGGGGCGTAGGCGTAGTTGTCGAATGTCGGCTCGAGCAGCCCGGTCTGTGTCACGGGGCTCCCGCTGTTGGTGCTCCCGTGCCCCTCGATGAACAGAATCTTGTCGGTTGCCTGTGAGCGGATGGCGAGGGCAGCATCTTCATAAAGGGGGCTGAGTTCGGTGGCCTCCCAGCCCCAGGGTTCGTTGAACAGATCGAAGCCGATGACTCCCTCTCGGCTGGTGAAGTGGCCAGCCAGGTAGGTCCAGAGGTCCAGATAGCTCGTGCGCACTCCATTCTCGTCGGCATAAAACGCTGAAAACGAGTCGTGCATGTCCGTATCAAGGCTGATCTGACTCGCCCAGTTGGCGCAGCCGTCACTGTTATCGGGCGTATCGAGGCTGGCTCCAGCGTGGACCGCCCACTGCGGAAAGCCATCGCCGCAGCCGCCGCCGTGAAAGCGCGAGAAGCCGTCCTGGTGGAAGTCGACGATGACGTAGATGCCCAGCGATATGGCCTTGTCAGCGATGGAGGTGATGGCATCGAGGTAGGCATTGTCGTAGACACCGCGGGTGCCCTCAAAGGCTTCCCAGGTAAACAGCAGGCGGATCACGTTGACACCCAGACCGGGCAAGGAGTCCATCAAGCTGAGGTCTGAGAAGGGGACGAACGGCGGTACCTTGCTGTTACCTGCGACGTTTACTCCGCGCAGGATGATCTCTGCGCCGACGCTGTCCAGGAAGCGTCCCCCTTCGGAGCGCAGAAAGGCTGGGTGGGGGGCGACGGTGTCGTCGTCGTCAGCAGCGGTGCTGTCGTCGTCATCTACGGTGTCATCGTCGTCAGCGGCGGCGCTGTCGTCGTCATCTACGGTGTCGTCGTCGTCAGCGGCGGTGCTGTCGTCGTCATCTACGGTGTCGTCGTCATCGCCATCAATGGCGCGGCACTGGCCGTTCACCAACTCCGATCCATCCGGGCAACTGTCCCTGCAGGCGCCGATCGAGAACGCACCCATCGCGAGCAACACGACCAGCAACATGCGGGGGAAGAAGTCTTGCATTCATGCCCTTGGTAGCACGCTTCTTAGCGGTTGAGCAGGTAAACCGGTCGCCCGGTGAGCTCAATCTGCCACGCGAGAGCGTCCCCCGAGAGGGGTAGTTCATTGCCCGCGGTATCCAGCAGTGTGTCGCCGAGGTTTCTACCGAGCTCAATGATTTCGGCCTCTCCGGCGGTCCATAGGGCGAGGCTCGCGGGAGCTGAACCACCGGTGAGCTGCAGCGCCCAGCTGTCCGCACCAAGCCCCAGCTCCTGGGAACGATCAGCGAGGGTGTCGTGGTCTGCCATCACCTCGCTCAGCGTGGCAAATTCAGCGGCGGACTTCGGCTGCGCCAGCGGCTCATTGCTAGGGTCCCCGTCGTAGCTGAACAGGCCGAAGCGCTGCTCCTGATCGTCGCTGTCCGTTCCTGAGTCGCGGAAGGTGTACCAGTAGAAGCGCTCGACTCCCTGGCTCATAGCGATGAGTGCGCCTCGAGCCAGGTAGGCCCCCTGGGTATCGTCGTCGACTCCTGGCGAGAAGGAGTCGAGCGCCGTGTGCCAGCCCAGTTCGGTGATCCAAAGAGGCATGTCTGGTGCCCCGAATTCGCTGACCAGTTCGCGCATAGAGCACACCTCGCTCGCCAGAGAGCGCTGGTTTTCGGTCTCGACTTCGGGGGCGCTAAACGGGTAGCGGTAGGGATGGAAGGCCATGATGTCGATGTGCTCGCTGAGATCAGGAAGGGCCTCAGCTACCGCACGGATGTAGTCTTCGCCCTCGGTATTGAGCAGGAGGCGAGGGCCAAAGACGCCGCCAAAGCTGACGAGTGCTTGGGGATCGACTTCCCGGACCCTTGCCGATGCGATAGCCAGGAGCTCACCGTAGCGCACCGGGTCTTCGGTCGGTCGCCAGAACGTGAGGCCGATATTCTGCTCATTCCAGATCTCGTAGTGACGTATTCGGCCGGCGTAGCGCTCGGCCACCGCGGCGGCGTAGTTGCCGAAGTCCGAGAGGTCATCGGGTGGCGCAGAGGTCTCTCCATCAGCGCGTGCCCATGAGTTGCCGTAGTTGAGAATCCCGAGCAGGTCGACGCCTGAGTCGTTGCTCGCGTCCACGATGCGGTCGAGACCCGTGAAGTCGAAGAACCCGCGTTCAGGCTCGACTCGCCTCCAGCTGAAGTCGGTGCGCGCCGTGCCGAGACCCAACTCGCTCCACTTACTTAGCTCGAACTCGCGGTAGGCGGTGGCGGTGGCGGTGTCTCCCCACTCGAGGTGACTGCTCAAGCCCAGACCAGCGCTGATGGTTCCATTGACCCGGAACTCGGAGACACAGCCCTTGGCTACACCGTCTTCGGGCGGAGTCCAACATCCGGTGAGGACAATCACGGCAAGCAGCAGCGCGACGGCGCTCGTCTCGGTAGTATCACCTACGAGACGCAGAAGAAGACATGCTGCTCTCGGGGCAGGCGGAGAGGTTGAGCTTGAGCGAGCGGATTCTATCGAGAGTCGCCGGTGAGACGGACGGTGTGGCATTGCACCTCATGGAGAATCTCTGGCTGAGCGCGGGCGGTCCTGATACCGATGCCGATCGAAGCGAGCAGGAAGAGTTCGTCGAAGTGTATGGGCGGGGCCTGTCTTCTGCCAATTCGAAGCCGTTCTTTCCCCTTCCAGAGCAGCCCTACGTCACAGTGAAGGGCCTGGGAAAGCTGCGCCGCGGACGGCGAGAGCGACTCAGTTGGCCGTCCCGGTATCAAACCTGGGACCCCGAGTACCAGGATGAGTTCGACGCCTATGAGCGGAACGGCACCGCCTTTGCCGAGGGCATGTTTCATGATGGCTACGGTCATGACACCGTGGTCTGTCTTCACACCTGGACCACCGGCTATTTCCGCCTGCAGCGAGAGGTGTACATGGCCGATCGGCTCTATCGATCAGGCCTCAATGTGGTGCTCGTCATGCTCCCGTTCCATGGTCCGCGCAACCCCAAGGCTTCCCGCTTTGGTGGACAACTCTTCCCTGGAACCTCACCGCAGCGCACCAATGAGGCGTTCCGTCAGAGCATCTGGGACATCCGCTCCCTGCTCACCTGGCTGCGCTCTGAGGGCTGCGGCAAACTTGGGGTGATGGGCATGAGCCTGGGCGGCTACATCAGCGCCCTGCTCGCTTCCATCGAGCCGGGTCTGGATTATGTGATTTCGATGATTCCCATGGTGTCCATGGCCGACCTCCTGTGGGAACACGGCGCAAGGCATCCGATCCGTAAGGAGGCCGAGCAGCGTGGCATAACCCTTGATCTGACCCGCTCGCTGTATCGGGTCCACTCGCCTCTTGAGAGGGCTCCGGTACTGCCGCCCGAGCGGCTGATGGTTGTGGCTGGACGTGGCGACCGCATCTGTTCGCCGGATCATGTCGAGAGACTTTGGGAGCATTGGGGGGAGCCAGCGATTCACTGGTTCCCGGGGGGGCATATCCTTCACTTTCGTCGGCGCCGGCTCTTTGATGAGGTCATCCGCTTTATTGCCAATCTGCCCGAGCGGAATGACTAGCGACCTTCCAGTACCGGCGAAGGGTCTACACCGCTTGCGACTGCTGCGTCGCAACGTCGGTCCGATCAGCAATTTTGTGCCGAGCAAGCGCTGGCTGCGTGGTGAGCATGTTGATGTGCTGCTCTTGCAGGGCTTCGGCACGGGTCCACTGACGGTGGACTACCTGGCCGAGAGTCTCAGCGGGGACCATGCTCTGGCGTGTTGCGTACCACGCTTGGGTGGGCTTCTTGGCTACCTGCAAACCCGTGAAGTTCGGACAGCAGGGCAGGCTCTTGCCGACTTCCTGCGCTCCTTGCCACCGGGGCAGAAGCCCTGGCTCATAGGGCACAGCATTGGAGGAATCATCGCCAGGGATGCCGTTCAGCTCGGCGGAGCAGCCTCTCGAGTTGCAGGCGTGGTCACTCTAGGCTCTCCGCACAAGGGCACTCCTGCAGCGATAGGGGGACTGTTTATTGGTCTTGGTCTATTCAGTCGCTGCCCCTGGCAGATGCTGCCGTGGGCTCGCACTGTTCGCGAGCTCAATGCGCTTCCCTGGCCAGAAGATGTGCCGATGACGGCCATCGTCAGCGGCAGTGATCTGCTCTGCCCGCCGTATTTCGGCTCGGTGCCCTTCGCAGATGGTCGCAATGTCGTGAACAAGCGCTTTGATGGCTATGGGCACACTGAACTGGTGCGGAGCGCCGAGGTGTCGGGCTATATAGCTTCACTAATCAAGGCTTGATGCCCGTTGCACGGGGCTCCGGTTGCTAGGCCGGTGGGGCGCTGGGCGGGGCATCACCACCACTGGACGCACTCGTCGCGGAACTTCCTCGCGGAGCGATCTCTGTGTCGGCTTCGTCCTCATCATTACCTGATGTGAGCAGTGCGGCGGCCGGGCCCTCAGGAAGCCACTTACGCTGCCGGTACCACTGGAGGGTCGTGCGCATGCCTTCCTGAATGTTGGGATGCTTGAACTCGAAGTCCAGTCCCTTGAGGGCGTCGCTGTTGAAGCCGTGATCATCGAGCACGTAGTCAAGCCACTCGATGTCGATGCGTGGGGTGAGCGCGGCGCTCAGATTCAACTCGGTGACCAGCTTGCTCCACAGGTGGGCGAGCTTTGGGTTCTCGCGCCCTAGCAGCCAGGTACCGATGGGCCGAATGAGGAACACGAAGTTTGTGGTCCACCAGGGCAGGCCTGGTTCTGTGACACGGATGCCGACGGCTGCGGCGAGCATGCGCACCAGATCACCCGCTGAGGCGGGCTCGTCATCGCTGATGTTGAAGACACCGCCCACAGCGTCATCGTGTGTTGCGAGCAGTAGAGCTGCGCGCGCTACGTCTTCTACGTGCACGTGGTGTCCCATTGGTCCGCCAGGAGCCATGGGGAAGGAGCGAAGGCCCAGGTGGTGGCGAAGCGCGAGAATGGCCAGCCAGGTGGCGAGGCCATAGCGGCTGCCGGGTCCGTAAATGAGCGTTGGGCGAAGCACGGCGAGGGGGAGATTGTGTTCGGCACACACCCTGGTCATCTTCTGTTCGCCGTCCCACTTGCTCTGGTCATAGTGGGTAGTCGGTGTCTTGTCCCCGTCCTCTTTGACGTCCATGCCCTTGCCGCCGTAGACGCCGACCGAGCTGATTAACACGACGCGTTGAACTCCCTTGTCTGCCGCTATCTCGCCGACCAGTTGGGCCCCGTCACCGTTTACAGCGAAGAGCTGTTCGCGCGTTGCTGCATGGTTGAAGAGGCCTGCGGCATGAACAACGATCTCGCAGCCCTCGATGGCCGCTTCGATAGTGCCTCGATCGGCAAGATCGCAGACGGTCGTTTCGCAGCCAAGATCGGCGAGCGCTGACAGATCCATCACAGCGAGATCGGCAGCACGCACCTCATGCCCAGCGGATGTGAACTCCACGCATAGCTGAGTTCCTAGGAAGCCGCCGGCACCAGTAATAAGGACTTTGCTCACGTAATCATTTCCCGCGCTGAGAATAGGAGAACTGCTATCATCTGTCACCTGACACCTTACACTTTCCCGTATTGACTGGATGGCCTTAAGAAATATAAGGTGTCGGGTGTCACCTTACATTGAATCGAATGGAATCATTAGTGACTGAAATTTCAGAAGGTGAGCCGGTCGGAATCAAGATTGGCGAGCTGATCAAGGCTACCGGGGTTACCCGCGCCACTATCCATCACTACGTAAAAGAGGGCTTGCTGCCCGAGCCGCGTAAGACTTCGCGGAACATGGCTCTCTATGGCCGTGACTGCGTTGAGCGGATTCTCCTCATCAAGGGGCTTCAGAAGCACTCGCGTCGATCCCTGGCTGAGGTCAAGGCTCTGCTCGAGGGCACCTCAGGGCTCGACGGTATCCAGCGGATGCGGGAGCAGCTGAAGGTCGAGGCCACCCGAGCTCAGACTTCGCCCTTGAACCCGGAACGTGTCAGCGATGCACTCTCTATTGATGTGCTGACTGAGCGTAGTGGTTTCTCTGCCGACGAGATTCTCGAGATGGAGGAACTGGGCCTGATCACGCCTCGTATCCATGGGGGCCGAAAGCTCTTCGACCCGACCGAGGTCGATGTCGTTGGGGCGCTCGCAGCCCTCGCTGAGGTCGGCTTCGATCAGGAGGCGGGCTTCGTACCCAAGGATGCAGTCATCTATCTGGACGCTCTGCACTCCTTGCTTCACAAAGAGGTGGCCGTCTTCTTGGAGCGGGTGCCCGAGGGAAGTGACCCGCAAGAGGTGCTCAGCCTGGCCCGCAGAGGAGTAGAGCGCGTCACACCGCTGCTGCTCGCTCTGCGTCGCAAGCTGATCCGAGAGCTCATCGAGGCGGCTCCTCTGCCGCCTTCGTCTTCTAACTGAGAGAACAACATGATCAATCCATTGCTAGCCGGCGTCGGCGCGATGCCAGTTACTCGTGACCTTGAGATGCCGCTGCCCGATATGGCGGCTCGCGTCGCTCGGGAAGCTCTGGCAGATGCGGGCATTGCTGCTTCTGAGGTTGATGGCCTGTTCGTTACGCCGGCCGCTCTCTCGGGTGAGCCCTGGATGATGTGGGCTGCCGGTCTCGCCGAGTACCTGGGTGTACGCACCCACGGCCTGATGATGACCGAGAACGGAGGCATCACCGCTCTGCTCGCCTTGCGTGCCGCCATGGATGCGGTCGCTATGGGTCGGGTCAAGGTTGCCCTGGTCATCGCCACGGACACCCGTCCGCTCATCGACACCAGTCACTTCGAGTCTTTTGTTCGCAACGTCACGTTTACGGCGATGTCGCTGTGGGGGCCTGTCGAAGGCATGCTGGGCCTTGGCGCACCGGTTCCGGTCTATGCCATGTCGGCGCAGCGCTATATGCACGAGTTTGGAGCCAGCGAGGAAGACATCGCAATGGCTTCAGTCATGCTGAGGGAGCACTCCAGCCAGCATCCGCTGGCGCAGTTCCGCGATAAGTGCACCGTCGAGGATGTGCTCGCTTCTCCCAACCTCTCGCCTCCCATTCGCCTCATGCAGGCCGCGGGTATTTCGACGGGAGCCGCGGCGATTGTCGTCGCAGCGCCTGAGGTCCTTAACGGTAGCGCAGCGAATGCAGTCAAGGTCAGCGGCTGGGGCGAGTACCACGATCCGGCACACTTCATCCCTCGCGAGGGTCCTATCACCAGCTTCGTCTCGGTGCAGCGGGCTGTTGCGCGCGCCATGGAGGAGAGCGGACGAACCATCGATGACGTTGATGTAGCTGAGGTCTACGGCGTGTTCGGCGCCACCGAGTTGATGCTCTATGAAGATCTGGGATTCTGCGAAAAGGGCAAGGCCTCTGCTTTCGTACGCGATGGTCGCTCAACCCTTGGCGGAGATGCGCTCATCAATCCCACCGGTGGACGGATCAGCATGGGCCACCCGGCGGGTGCCACGCCCATGTACCAGGTGGTCGAGGTTGTGCGGCAGCTCCGCGGTATCGCCCCGGGACTGCAGGCAGAGAATGCCAACGTGGGCCTGGTCCATGCCGAGCACGGCATGCTCAACGGGTCCATCGTCATGGTCATGGAAAACTAGGAGGTCAGTGAACATGGGAAATCCACTGGAAGAGTTCACCCAGCAGGCGGTCAGCGTGTTTGGGAATTCTGCGAGCAAGGACTTTTATTCCAAGCTCAATGACGAGGGACACCCCAGCGCTACTCGCTGCACGAAGTGCTCCCAGGTCAGCTACCCGCCAAGGGAGCACTGCCCGGCCTGCTTCGGCGGCGATGTCGAGTGGGTGAAGTTGCCTGATCACGGCACTCTCTACGCGTTCACCACCAACAAGCGAGGCCTTCGCTTCACCGCTCCGTCGGTGATCGGCGTGGTCGAGTTCGAGGGCGTGGGACTGGTCATTGGCCCCGTCGAGGGCGACCGACACGATCTACAGATTGGCCAGAAGGTCGGGGTGAACGTCCTCGATCTTGGTGGTGGCATGTCCTACCCCCAGTTCACTCCAATCGGTTGAGGGTCTCATCATGCAGTTGATGGCTTCTGAGAGCGCGACGATCGCCGAGATGTTCCGCCGTCGGGTGTCTGTCGACGGAGACGTCGAGGCGTATCGCACCAAGAGCGGTGAGACCTGGCACACCACCACCTGGGGTGTCTTTGCTGAGCAGGTTGACGCCCTGACGGCTGGGTTCAGTGAGCTCGGCTTCGGTCGTGGCGATGCTGCGACAATTCTCGGTGCCTGCTGTCCCGGGTGGTGCCTCGCCGATCTTGCTGTGGTTCAGCTTGGTGGCATGAGTGTGGGGATCTATCCCAACCTGCTCGACGATCAGGTGCGCTTCATCCTTGATGATTGTAAGTCCAAGGTCCTATTCGTTCAGGGAAAGGACGATTTCGAGCGGATGTTGCCACTGCTGGCTGAGTTCGAAGGGCTCGAGCACCTGATTGTCTGGGACTACGAGCCGGAGGATGGCCCGGGCATCCACACGGTCGCTGCTCTACAGGAGCGGGGTCGTGAGTTGCTGGGTGCGTCGCCGTCCCTTGTAGAGGATCGTGTATCCGCCGTGGGCGAGGAAGAGGTCGCGTTGGTCGTGTACACCAGCGGTACGACCGGACAGCCGAAGGGTGTGCCCCTGACTCACAAGAACGTGATCTCGGGCCTCCAGGCTGGCGATCTGTTGGTCGAAGAGATCAGTCCCGACGACATCACCATGTCGTTCCTGCCGATGGCGCATGTCGCTGAGCATGTGCCGGGCTTCTATGGCCGCATCAATGTAGGCCTTCGTACCGCATACGCCACCAACTACGAGACCTTGCTCGATGAACTGCTCGAGGTTCGTCCCACCTGGTTCGGTGCCGTGCCGCGCATCTTCGAGAAGATGTACGGACGCATCCATGAGGAGGTGGCCAAGGCCAACCCCCGTCGTCAGGCGATCTTCAACTGGGCGAAGGGCCTCGCCTGTCGTCGTGGTCGCTCCCTTACCGGGGGTGCGCCGCTCAGCCTTCGTGATCGGATGCTGCTGCCCCTGGCTGATCGCCTCATCTTCAAGAAGATTCGCGCCGTGTTCGGCGGACGGGTTAAGGGATTCGTCACCGGTTCTGCGCCAATCAACATAGAGATCCTCGAGTTCTTTACCGGTGTCGGGATGCGCATCATCGAGGTCTACGGACTCTCAGAGGCATGCGCTATCAGCTTCGCGAATACGGTGAAGGACGTGCGACTGGGAACCGTGGGTCGCATTCTGCCGGGCATGGAGTACAAGCTGGCCGAAGATGGCGAGATTCTGCTTCGTGGACCCACCGTATTCTCAGGCTATCTCAACATGCCCGAGAGTAACGCAGAGGTCTTTGACGAGGAGGGCTATCTGCGCACTGGCGATATCGGCGAGGTCGATGCTGGCGGCTGGTTACGGATCACCGATCGTAAGAAGAATTTACTGAAGACGGCGGGGGGCAAGTACGTGGCGCCCGCTCGTCTCGAGGCCTTCCTCAAGGAAGAGCCCATAATCAGCCAGGTCTATGTGCATGGCGATCTGAAGAAGTATGTGGTCGCTCTCATCACCCTGGACGAGCGAGAGACTCCGCGTATTGCCGAAGAACTGGGCTGCAGTGAGGCGGAGCTATCGAGCCACCCTGATGTGGTTCGACGGATCGATACGGCGATGAGGCGTGCCAATGAGCGGCTCGCTCGCTTCGAGCAGATCAAGCGACATGCGATCCTCGACGAGGACTTCTCGATGGATGCAGGCACCTTGACGCCCACGATGAAGATCCGACGCCGGGTGGTTTCCGAGAACTACGCTGCGCTCCTTGATTCCCTCTACAAGCCGACGGATAACTGATGAACTCTACTCTTCCTCCCTTCACTGAGTTGATCTACGAGGTCGAGGGACACGTCTGCACGATCACGCTGAACAGGCCGCACCGAAAGAATGCGCTCTCCGCGGGTCTGGTGAATGAGCTCATCGTCGCGCTGGAGACGGCCGCTGAGGACTCGGCGATTGGTGCCATCATCTTGACTGGTGCAGACGGAGTGTTCTGTTCCGGCGGCGATCTCGGTCAGATGAGCGGCGGCGGCGGCTCTGCCAGCGAGATCCCCTGGCGTGGTGGCTTCCCCGAGCTGAATCTCGCCTTTACCCAGCTGGGTAAGCCGGTGATCGCCAAGGTGCGCCGCTACGCGCTGGCTGGTGGTCTGGGCCTGGTCGCTGCCTGTCAGTTCGCCCTGGCAGAGGACACCGCAACCTTCGGTACACCTGAGATCAAGCGGGGCCTGTTCCCGATGATGATCATGGCAAACATCTTCCGTACCGTGCCGCGCCGCAAGGGGCTCGAGTTGATCCTGCTGGGTGAGCGGATCTCCGCCGCGGAGGCGGTGGACATTGGCCTGCTCAACAAGGCGGTGCCTGCTGATGAACTCGACGCTGCGACGCTCGATCTGGCGAAGCGCCTCGCGGCCCAGTCCCCCCAGGCGATGCGGCTAGGGCTTACGGCTTTCTACGAGCAGTCGGACATGGACTTTGCCGATGCGCTTCCCTTCCTGGCTGAGAAGCTCATGCAGTGTCTGAGCAGTGACGACGCGCGCGAGGGCTTGATGTCGTTTATGGAGAAGCGTGAGCCCAACTGGCCATCTAGGGCTTGAACAGCGCCTCGCTTTTCGTTACCAAGAGCTATGCAGCTGATTCCGGGAGGCCTCGACGATGTGCTGAAAGCGAAACTTTCGGCTCCGCTCGTAGGTGCCGGTAAGTGCCAGGCAGATCTCATCGAAGCTGACTCGCCGGACCTGCCGGTAGCCCTCCTCGACCATGAGCGGCAGGGGATCGTCGATGCCGAAGACGAAGGGTTCGCCCAGCTCATCGACCATCTCATTGAGGGCAGCATCCGCGGCGTCGACGTTGGTTCCGCGTACGAGCTTCTTCTCGAGGTGGTCATAGATCAGCACCGTATCGGGATGGCAGCTGCTGGCGATGCGGTGCACAGTGCCTCGAACGGCACCCTCGCTGAGATAGGGAGTGACGCCTTCCCAGACGAACAGGGCCGGTTTCTGGGCATCGAAGCCCGACTCGGTCAGTCGATCGATGAAGTCGTCTTTCTCGAAGTCGCAGCGAACGAAGGTGGCCGTGCCGCTCGGATAGCCATTGAGCTTGTCGAGGAGCTCGATCTTGAGAGCCTGGCTGGCAGGGTGGTCCACCTCAAACCAGCGCAGTCCAGCACCTCCCATGCGGGCGGCGCGGGTGTCGAGTCCGGCACCCAGCAGCACGACCTGGGCGCGCTCTCCGGTCGGCCTGCAGAGTCTGCGGATGCGACCGTCGATCCAGGCAGTGCGCAGGGCGATCCACAGCTCCGATGCGGGGTAGACCTCGTCGTGTCGGTCGGCAAGTGCCATTCCGATGTCCCCGGCCAACTGGGCGGCCCACGGGTCGGTACAGAGCGGTTCGGGGCGAGCAGTTGCCTTGGCGCGAAGGGCGGAGACGAGCATGGCGGTGCGACTGGCTGATTGCTGGTTCATTGCATTTCCAATAGGTGAGTAGCATGAGCGACGTAGTTGAGTTTTCTGAAGATCGCGGCATCGTCACGCTGCGTTTGAATCGACCCGAGGTCAAGAACGCCGTGGACGGAGAGATGATGAGCGCACTCGGCGAGCACGTTGCTCGTCTTTCGGTGCGTGACGATCTGATCGCGGTGATCTTGTCTGCGGCGGGGCAGGAATCGTTCTGCTCCGGCGGCGATCTCGTGTGGATGCGTGGCTTCGACACGCCGGAGAAGGGCTCCGAGATGAGCCGGCGCATGCAGGGAATCCTGCAGGGAATCGCCACCCTCCCTGCACCCGTGATCGGGGTCGTTAGCGGCTACGCCCTGGGCGGTGGAACAGAGGTGGCTCTGGCCTGCGATCTGCGGGTCATGGAAGAGCACGCCTTCATGCAATTCAAGCAGGCGCGCGTCGGTGTGATGTCTGGCTGGGGAGGGGGGGCTCGCCTGCTTCGCTTGATCGGCTACGCCCGCGCCATGGAGCTGTTTGCGTCGTGCCGCAGGCTGCTTCCGGCGGAAGCTCTCGAGCTTGGTCTCGCGAATGAGGTGGTTGCCACGGGCGAAGGTCTCGACGAGGCGCTGCGCATCGCGAACAGTTTTCGCAAGGCGTCGGGCCGCTCGATCCGCGTCATCAAGAGATACCTGCAGGACGCTGTCCTGCTCGATCAGGACGCGGCTGCTTCTCTTGAGGCAGACCGCTTTGCGGAGGTCTGGTGCTCTCCGGAGCATGGCGAGGCGATGGCCGCGTTTCGCGACAAGCGGCGTCCCGACTTCGGTCGGGGCTGAGAATAGTTCGGTGGCGGTGGCAGCAGTCACTATTCAGGCGCCTTCTTGAGCGCCGGCGACAATGTCGGCCATCTGGCTCACAATGATTCCGAGGTCGTGATCTGCCGGAGTGTAGACCGCTGAAATGCCTAGTTCACGAAGCCGCTTCGCGTCCTGTTTTGGGATGATCCCACCGACGACCACAGGAACGTCGACCTTATCTAGGACGGCGGGTACGAGGTCCATGTGTGAACCACTCAAGATAGAGAGACCGACAAGGTCGACGTCTTCCTGCATCGCGGCAGAAGCGATCTCGTCCGGAGTCCAGCGAATACCGCTGTAGATGACCTCCCAACCAGCATCTCGCGCAGCAAGCGCGACCTGCTCGGCACCTCCAGTATGTCCATCTAGTCCGGGCTTTCCGAGGAGCAGCCTCAGACGGTGGCCGACCTGTTTCGAGACCTCTTCGACGCGTTCTCGACTGCCACTACTCGTTGAGCCTGCGCTGATTCCGGCGGCGCTCGCTTTGCTGCTCGGTCTGAGTTCCCAACC
>CAZEIY010000073.1:0-10864 GCA_964512375.1 uncultured Rickettsiales bacterium
CCGGCAATGGCCCCCATGATGGTCCCGGAGATCGTGGCCCCCATGATGGTCCCGGAGATCGTGGCCCCCATGATGGTCCCGAAGATCGTGGTCCCCATGATGGTCCCGGAGATCGTGGTCCCCATGATGGTCCCGGAGATCGTGGTCCCCATGATGGTCCTCAAGGGGGAGGACCTGACGATGGTCCGCACGATGGTGGACCGGGTGGTGAAGGCCAGGGTGTGCAGAGTTCGCACAACTGTGTGTCATGCCACGACGTCAGCAGCGATGGTCGATACGTGGCCGTCTTCAGCCAGAACGAAGACGAGGCACCGAGCAGCTTCGACGCACCCAACGGCTTCTTGACGGTGCTGAGCATGCCGGGCCGCAAGGTGGTTGCTCAGCTCCCCCACGCGTTCATGCCCCAGTTCCATCCCGAACGCACTGAACTGCTGGCCTTCAGCCAGGTCGGCGAGACCATCGGCGCAAAAGACCAGATGCAGGTGCACCAGGGCGACATCCACATCCTGAATCTGAGCACCGGTGAGCACCAGGCTCTGCCCGGCGCCGACCTCGTTGATCGGGTCGAGAGCATCCCCATGTGGAGCCCTACAGGCGAGAAGTTGGCTCTTATCCGAGCCCCGAAGAACCAGGTCTGGCATGGGTCACAGACGAAGCTCGATATTGCTGTCGTTCCCTTCAATAATGGAGCGGGTGGAGAGGCCGTGGACCTGAGCGGCGCGAGCGGTAATGACCGCAGCAACTTCTACCCAGACTTCAGTCCCGATGGGCGCTGGCTCGTCTTTGCTCAGGCAGACCGAGGCTTCTTCAGTCAGATGTCAGGGGACCTATGGATCGTGCCCGCCGAGGGAGGAGAAGCACGGCGACTTGACTGCAGCAGCGACCACGCTGAGTCCTGGCACCGGTTCAGCCCGGACGGAAAGTGGCTCGCCTTCGTCACCAACCGTGAAGACATTCGCCTACCGGACATCTGGATGAGCCGCTTTGATAGCGAGACGGGACAGTGCGCCCCCGCCATTCAGATCCCTCAGATCAGTGGACCCGACGCGCACGTGCACGCCTTCGACTGGTCTGTGCGCTTCCCCTGGCTGGACGACGGCGCAGATGTCGAGGCGCTAGATCCGTCTCCTGAAGCTCTCGCAGCCTCCGGCTCCTCTCGTGGGGAGGGAGGGCGTGGGGACCACTCCGATCGCAACGAAGGAGGCGGTCCCGACGATCGAGATGGCGAAGGGGGCGGCCCTGCCATGGGTACCCCAATGGAGGCTCCCCCAGAGGTAGAGGCTCAAGCCAAAGCGCTCATGAGCGCCATCGCTCGCGGCAAGCCCGAAGCGGTGAAGTCCCTGTTCATCTCGCGAGAGTTGTTCCTGGAGGTGTCTGACTGCCAGCCGGACACCGTGGTCAATGATGTCCTTAGTGGTCGAGATGAAATCGCTGACCTGGCCAACCGGGAGCTATCCGATGATCCGAACCGCGCAGCAGACGTGAGCGATCTGCGCCTCTTCGAAGGGCGCATGCTCCAGGTCAACAAAGGTGAAAAGCCCGAGCGCTGCCGCGCCAGGCGCGATGTTCGGCTGTTCCAGACGTCGTGGAGTTGGTCGCTGGATGGCAACCAGGAGTCCGGCGAAGCGCATCTGCTCGAGATCGACGGTCACTGGTATTTCGCCAAGTTCTAGGTCGCTCAGCAGCTCATCTCAGTCAGACGGCGCCTCAACCTTCCTGCCCTTCTCGAAGCCATATAGGAGCGCCTCGTAGCGATAGCGCTCAATCACCGGGAGTCCCGAAAGCAGCCGCTGCGGAAGCTCATGCAACCACAGCGGAAGCACAAAGAAGGGCCTCGCCTCACTGACGGAGTAGTGCGCGCGCTCCTTGATGAAGTCCTCGAGCATCGTGGTCTCGACGAACATGATGCCAATCGCCTGTTCGAAGGTACCCATGCGAGCCTCGGGCAGACGGGTCTCAGCCCAACGAAAGTCCGGCTTGATCCGGTGGTTGATGTCGGCACCCATGGTGCTGCGCGGCGTCTGCACGAACAGCTGCATGCCTCGGGGCATGACCCCCTCGTTCATCAGCGCATCCGTCACATCGCTGGAGTCGACTCGGTTGCGGAACTGATCAACACCTCGCAAGCCATCGACAGCAACAATCCATTTGTTCCATTCCGAGCCACGCTCGCTGGTGTCGGTCTCGAGCAGCTGCACCAACGCGACACACTTGCTGATTTCGTCGGGTACATCGCCCAGGGCATCGAGTTCCTCGATGGCCAGTTCCTGGTTGTGGTTTGGGTAGTACACCCGTGGGCAGGGTCCCTCCAGCCGCTCGATCAACTGCTGTTTCACCGCCAGCTCGGTGGGAAAGCGCGCCTGCCAGAACTGCCACTGGGAGACACCGCCTGCAACCGACTGCCACACCAGGGAGAGCGCCAGCAAAGCACACACCGCCTTGACCCATCGGCTCCAAGGCTGTGGCCGGGCGCTGAGGGTGTGCTCAGCGCCGTGGAGGGCCAGGCCGAAGAGGATGGGTAACATCGGCGCATACAGTCGAGCGCTCAGGTCCGAGCGCGCTGCGCTGGCCAGCACGGGACCTGCAAGCAGGCCAAGGAATCCGAAAACCAGAGTCAGTGACAGCAGGCGCTGATCCCGGTCGCCGCGCCACAGTAACAGCAGCAGACCCACGCCCAGCAAGGATGCGCTGCAGACAACCCAGAGGGGATCGGAGAACACGATGGCCTCGTAGTGATTGTACTGACGTGCCATGGGCAGGAAGAGCAAGCCCAAGGACAACACCAGCAAGAGGCCGCGCCCCCACTGTGGACGTGCGGCATGCCAGAGCAGGAGGGCACCGGCCGGCCCGAAGGAATACAGCACCTGGCTGACATTGTGCATCGCCAGCCAGACCACCCGGCCAACCTCGAAGAACTCACTGCGCACATAGAACTCATGCGATACGGGCGCCTTAACCACCAGCGTCGGTGACACAGCAGCGAGAAGGCACAGGAAGTACATCCCAGCGAGATACAGTGGCCGCCGGTCCTCTTTGAGGTGGAGAATTGCGTAGGAGAGGAGGTAGGCGAACATCAGCGCTGCCGTGGTCTCCTTAGTAACCATTGCGAGAAGCGCGAGGGGAATGAACTGGCGCATCTTTCCGCTGCGCAACGCAGCACCCGCAAACATCACAAAGGCCGCGCCGACCATGTCGTACTCGGGCAAAGTCCACGCGCTCCACAAGATGGTGGATGAGCACATCACCAGCAATGCAGAAGCTAGCGAGACCCTGGGAGAGAGCCCATGCGCGAGCAGGAAGCGACGGGCGCCCAGTCCAAAAAAGATCAGCGCCAGCCCATGCAGGAACGTAAACGCCTTGAGACTCTCGACATCGCGTCCAAACGCGAAGCCACCCAGCTTAAGAATGGCCGTAGACAGAGGCCTGTAGGCATAGGTGTACATGGGCTCGGGATTGAAGATGGGCTTGAGGATCGACAGCGGATCGTTCGGAACCTTGTCTACAATCCCGAACACGTAGTAGATGATCGAGTCCGCGCCATCGACAACGCCGCCCCAGGCGAGAAACGTGCCAAATACCAGGACACAGATGAGCGGCAACCAGCCGCTCTCCGCCATCCCAAGTTGCGTTCTGGTTCCACTGTTCAAGCTCAATAGGCCCCCGTTACTGGCCCCGATTGTAGACGGCTTCTCGCCGTTTCGAGACCCAACGGGTGCAGAACACCATCACAGACGAGCATCCAGGCTAAAGTACGCGCCGAATCATATGCATTATCCACTCACCTCTTCCAGCTTCCTGCGCGCCATGCTCGGCGCGCTCACCCTCGTACTTACTGCGGCTCCCGGCTGCGAGAGGAAGAAAGAACAGCAAGCAGAAGACCAGAGCCGTGACGACGAGGGCGCCGCTCCTCGTGGCCGGAATATGTACGACGGGATGCGCGACGGACCCGGCCGAAACGAACACGATGAGGAGGGCCCCGCTGCTGTTGGGATGGGAGGCCCCGGTCCGGGCCCCGAGATCATGCTGCCCCTGGAGAGTATCGACCCCGGGCTGGTCAGCGATGGGAACTGCATGTGGATGCAGAACTGCGGGACCGACGCAAGGGGCGCGAGTTGCGGTCAATGTGACGATTCCAGGCCCGAGACTCTGGACCGCTGCGTCGATGACTTCACCTGTGTGCATGACAAGGTTCAGCGCAACTCTCCGTGCGCAGCCACGTGCTCCGAACAGAGCGTTCGGCTCTCGCCCATCACCAGCCTCAACCACGCATCCGGTGGCCTCATCGGCCTCGAGGGTCTACAGGGCGTCGCGGTCAGCCGCGATGACCGTCACGTGTATCTGGCAGCCACCGAGAGCAGGGCTCTCACCCACCTGGTGCGGGTGGACGGGGAGCTCCGCTGGGGCGGCTCCCATGTACTCGGCGCCGTAGTTGCCGTCAGCATCTCCAGCGATGGACGCGCGGTGTACGCGGCAGGAGACGAGGGACTCTTCGTGCTCTCCCGGGACGCTGAGGGGCGCCTGAGCCGCAGTGAACAGACCCTCCCACGCGCCTGGGGTCTGGCCAGTGAAGGGCCCTGGCTGGCGGCCATGGACACGAAGACCATAAAGCTCTATCGACGCAGTGAGAGCGATGGCGCCAGACTGACACTTGTGCAGACGATAGAGGGAGCGGAGTTGGCCGGTATTCGCCAGGCCGCCTTCTCGCCCGGTGGAGGACACCTCTACACAGCCGGCTTCGACGGTTCCCTGTTGACTACCTGGCGAATGGGCCCAGGCGGCGCCAAAAAGGTCGACTCCCTTAGCGCAAAACGGGGGTTGCTCAACGTGGACGCGGTTGCTGTAGCTCCCGACGGTGAGCATGTCTATGCCGCCGGCTTCTGCGACCACAGCCTGGCCATTCTGAAGCGGAACTCACAGACCGGAACGCTTCAGTGGCTCGCCTCCGCGGAGCCACAAGCGAAGGTCCAAGGCTGTGTCCCGACCATGTACTCTGAGTTCGGTGAAGGAGAGACCAGCGGAGGCCCCTTCGCGACACCGACATCCATTGCTGTGAGCAGCGACGGGGAGCGGGTCGTTGTGACCTCCCTGTCCACGTGGTTCAACATCCGCATCTACCAACGCGATGGCGACCAGTTGAGCTTGCTCCGACACCTGGATGCTTCCCCAGCCTGGCTGGACTACAGCCGCTTCCCCTGGGCCAACGAGGAGGTAGATGGCGAGGGCCCGCCCATGCCGACGAAGCCCTGGCTCTACCGCTCGTACAGCCAGGTCGTTGCCGGCGGCGAGCGCTTCTATGTAACCAATGGCATCGTCGACGCTCTGGCCGAGATGGATGGCAAGGGCTCAACCCACTTCACGCAGAAGGGGGCCGGCGGTGTCGGCAACCTGGCCGGTGCCTACAACATGGACATCAGCCCCGACGGAAAGCACGTCTACGTAGCGCCGCGAGGTTCATCGGGGGTCGCGGTCGGCTCGTTTGCGAGCGACGAGCGCGGCCACTTGAGCGCCCTACCCTTTACCGTGAGACCGCTCGCGGCGGTGGGCGAGGGCGCTGTCCTAAACGTCGCCGTGACGCGCCCCGATGGCCGCTTCGCAGCGGTCGTCGAGGCCGACTACCCAACCGTCTACCTGTACCAACGAGACAAGAAGACGGGCGTACTGAGCGCGCACCACGAACTGGCTATCAAGGGGTGTGACGGACGGCGCTCCTTCCCGGTCGACGTCGTCTCCCATCCAGGGGGCCATCTGTACGTGGCGGACTTCCAGTGGGAAGGGAGTGGCTGCGTGCACCACTTTCGTCTCGATCAGCAAGGCAAGCTGAGTTCCGCAGGGACCTATCCAGCAGATTTTCTTCGCGGTGTAGAAGCCATCGTGATCAGCAGCGACGGCAAGCACCTGTACACGGCCTGCCACGAGGCTAGCACCGTCTCACACTTCGCCCGGGACCCCAAGAGCGGGAAGCTCAGTCCCAGAGAACCCATAGAACGCGCCGACCTGCACGGCGCTGAGTTCATCACGATCTCGCCCGACGACCGCCACATCTATGCCACCAGCCCTGTCGAGGACAACGTTGTCGCGCTGCTGCGTGACCCCAAGACAGGCGAACTGACGCACCTGCAGACGGTCAAGAAGCGGGACGGCGTACCCTTGAAGGGTGCCTCCGGAATCACCATGACCGCGGACGGCAAGCTCGTGTTCGTCGCTTCACGCACCGATGACTCGATCACGGTCCTGGAACGGGATGGTGGTGGCCTGCTTCAGCCCATCTCGTCGGTGGTGGACCACGAACGCCTGGACTGGGTGAACGGGGTCGCAGTCAGCCCCGACGGACGCTTCCTCTACACGGCCGCTGTGCAGTCCAACGGCATCAACTCGTTCCGCATCCTGCGTGGCAACGAGGATGGCTGCGGCGGGGAATGCCCCTGAGCCTCGCGCGCGCCGCAACTTCCTCCCGCGGCGCTGCTATTGTCTGTTGCATGCGCTCTCTGCTCACCGCAGCTCTCGCCTCGCTCTTGACGCTCGCTGCGAGCCAGGAGGTCCGCGCAGAAGAGCCACCTGTCGACGAGCCCACCAACCAACCTGACGATCAGCCCGGTGATACTCCCCCTGCCGACTCTCCCAGTGAGGCAGCCGATGATGCTTCCCCCGTTGAGAGAAGTGTCTCAAAGGCGCCCAGCCTTGCGGACCGATTTGCAGGGAGTTCAATGCTGGTGGAGCACTCCTTCTCGATCGGGCATGGGGTCGACCTCTCGCCGGACTACACACGCAGTATCTCACGGACGCTGGTCCTCTCGCCCAGCTTCGATGTCAGCGAACGCATCTCGGTAGCTGCGCGGCTCGGCGTCAGTCAGGAGCTGACCGTCACCGACACGACCTACCCCTATGAGTCGATGCTCGACGATTTGCGCTTTGGCGTGAGCGGGACGCTGCCAGGCCGGAGCGGAAACAAGGGCTCTATTGGCGCTTCGACCGGTGTCGACTTCGCGGTGCCCACCAGCAAGGCCTCAATGGCAGCCTCCCTCATCACCGCTATCGAACCCTGGCTCCGCCTCGCCCTGACCGCCCCGCTACTCGATGGTCTCGAGTTCTCCTACCAAATCACACCCAGCCCCCGCATTCACCGTTACACGACCGCGAGCTTGCGCCAGGCGCGACCATGCTCGCCAGCGACCGGCTGCTCACTCGGCACCACCACCGACACCGGAGAGCGAAACACCGCCCTGCAGCTGCACCACGACATTGGCCTCGGACTCTCCGCCCTGGGCGAAAAGCTCAACGTCTCTGGCCAGCTGACCCTGAGCTACGGCCTGCTCTATGACAAGACGCCCTCAGAGCGCTTTGACGAGAGCATCTTGAGCGACCCCGCCAATGCAGGCGGCAGCCCACCACGAGTAAGCAGCGCGTTCATCCTCGATGTCAGCTACCAGGTACACCCCGGGATAGGTCTCTCAGTGGGCTTGTGGACCCCCGGTGGCATGCGCCCTGATGGCAGCTGGTACAACCCGCTGGGCAATCGCTACTCGCAGGTCTACTTCGACGTCACGCTCTATCCAGTAGCCCTGGTACAGGAGGGCCTGCGAAGCCTTCGCAACACAAAGAAAGCGGCAACCAAGCCGTGAGCAGGAAGAAGCTGCGGCGCCCCGGCGGTAAGAAGAAGAAGCTGGCGAAGGGAACGCGAAAGACCCGCTTCACGGTGAGGCTGCCCCGCGACAAGGTCCTGCAGATCCACTCCTATGCTTCACTCGGCGACACGACTCAGGCGCTCCAACTGCTCAAGATCCTGAAGCCGGAGTTGGGACCCGACGATGCCCACGAGGTGGTCATGCGCTGCTCGGATCCGGCGAAGTATGGAGGCATCAAGACCGGGCATGACCCCGAGATGGGCGAGTACGCAGAGATCTGCGTGACCTGAGAGGCGACTCAGCCGGCTCTACTCCTTGCCCGGAACCTCTGCGGGTGGCTCACGGCGACGATGCCGCATCCTCGGCAGCGGCCTCTTTCGCAGCAACCTTCTCCTTCTTCATGCGGCGAAGTTTCTTCGGGCTCGGCCCGTTCACGGCGATGGCGATGCCACCAGCGAGCCGCTTGAGAGGCGAGAGATCGTTGCCCCGGATCTGCAGCACAAAAACAACTTCGGGCCTCAGGGAGATATGAGGATTGCCCAGAGGGATATCCATTCCCACAGGGAAGTGGAGGAGCATTCGGCCCGGCCAGTTGGGGTCCACCACAGTCCAGGCCATCTGATAGTGCGGCGAGAAATACAGCGCCGCCGCCTTCTCACCGCCAAAGCGCTTGCCTACGGACAGCCCCACATCGAAGCCGAGTGCCGCGCCAATGGGATGCTCGGTGGTTTCCTGCCCGCACGCCAGCGTCCAACACAGCCCGAACACGCCACCGAAATCAATCGTCAGATCAAACGGGCCCTTGACCGGCTGAATACGAAACTCTGGACTCCAGCCCATCGAGATAAACGAGTGCGTGAAGAACCGGTGGGCCAGCTCGAGGCGAGGTGCTTTCTCTGGAGTCCAGCGCACATAGACCTGCCCCTCGGCACCGCCAGGAGTCCCGTTGTCCAGCAGTACACCCGCACCAATCCCACCCCCGACCTCGACGTCGCCGGCGGCCAGCAGACCCGCCGGCCGAAAGCGAAACGCAGGTCCGCACGCGCTCAGCATGACCGGCACCACCAGGGCAACCAGCATCGCTGCAAGCAATCGGCCAGGGCCCGTTGCCAGAAGTCCTCGAGAGTCTCTCATGGGGTTCTCCGTTCTCATCAGTCTAGAAGTCGAGCATGCCCAGCTGCATGTGGATGGCACGCAACAGGTTCAGGTTTTCGCGGTGTAGTCGCAGGCGTTCGCTAATTGCTGCAGCATCGTCAGGCGGATCGGTGGGTGAGGCGGCAGCCGAGTCATCATCATCGCCTGCAGAGTCATCATCATCACCCACCTCAGGTAGTTCCTCGCCCAGATAGGCGGACATCGCATTCGCTCGGACAATCATCCGCGCAGCGATCCCCTCTTCGATGCCGCCCACATTGAGATACGAGACGGCCCGCCAGGTCAGGCCGCTGACCGGATCCGTGTGACTGACGGTGGGCAACACAGTGGTGATGGTATCCGATGAGCCATCCAGCCATATGCGCGTCGAATCGATAATGTTGGAGTCATACGTGTCAGGCAGCAAAGTGAGCCCCAGCAGCATGGTGTAGAGCTGGATCGTGAAGCCGGCGTTGGGATCAATGGATACGCCCCCGGCTGGCATCTGCACGGGAAAGTCGGCGTAGTCAGGAAACACCACCTGATCGTCCAGCTCGTAGGGAGCAAAGCCGTCTTCATCCCCCACCATCAAGTCACCCACCAGTTCTTTGAGTGGCTCAAAGAAGTTGGCTCCATAGTTCACTCGAAAGCCCCGTAGATCCGATGCCGTGTCCTGGCCTAGGAAGTAGGTCGTCGGATCAAAGAGAGCCTCCATCGCCAGGATCTTGTTCGAGAAGAAGCCCACTGTCGTGATCGCCTCATCCCAGAAGTAGCCCTCGTCGTAGTCCCAATTCGTGCTCAGGTAGCGACCATCACTGACACCGACTGTAAGGTCCTCGGAGTACCAGAGTGGAGTCCAACTCTCAGATCCATCCCAGTCCGTCGTACGCTCATAGCCGCCGGGCTCCGGTCGGGCCAGCGTACGGGCAAAGACGTTGAAGGACTCCCGAACACCCATCGTGAAGGGCCCATAGCCGTCATAGCGCTGGAGATAACCATCGACATCATCGCCCTCTTCCTCGGTGGCATAGAGATACTGGGACTCGAGCACCCACCACTGGTTTAGCGAGATCATCGGGTCGAAGTAGCGGTCCCAGATGCGCCAGGCATGGCCATCGGCGTTGAAGTACATCTGGTCGCGAGCAAAGTTGTTGAGGAGATAGTAGGCCTCGTAGCGCTGCGCCAGATCGGCTGGGATCTCGTACAGGTCAGCGCCCTCGTCGAAGTACAGACACTTCACGCCGGAGCCGACGAACTCATCCGAGCAGAAGCGGTAGGGCACCACCGGCTCACCCGCATCCGTAGCGAGATACGTGTGCGGCGAGTCCCACCACTCGCTGACATCGTGGGTGTCGCTGAGCAGACGCTGCGGCACGTCCCTGCGAGCCTGCAGGTCACCGTAGTAATCCGGATAGTCGGTGTAGTGGATGCCGACAATGGTGTCGTCCGTATCGTAGAGGACCGGCTGCAGGAAGCCGGAGAGGTGGGACAGATACTCCTCGTTCAGAATCCAGCCATTGGGCTCAGCGTCTGTCATCACCTCCATGATGCGGCCGTAGCCGAACTTGATGGCCGCCTTGTCGTAGCTACGTGCGCCGATGTGGTCGCTATTGAAGCGAGAGAGGTAGTCCATCACCGAGCTGTACTGGTACTGACGAATACTCGCCTCTCTCTCCGCAGCGCTCTCAGGATCGAGGTAGCGCGGACCGACGTTTCCGTCCGATCGCAGGTCCCAGTATTCGGCTCCGTAGTTGAAGGGATCAGCGCTGCCCTCCAGGTTGTGACGCAGACCCAGGGTGTGACCCATCTCGTGCGCCATAGTGCCCCGATAGACGCCCAGCATGATGTCCCAGCGGATCTCTTCGGGGTCCATGCCCGCATAACGAGCCGCTTCCCCCTCTACCGACGGATCGACGAACTCTCGGAAATAGGCGCAGCGCTGTGCGTTACGCTTCATCCGCGCCTGGCTGGCACGACGCAGCCGCTGACCTGCGACCTGCCGAAGAGGCGAGGCCCGATCGAGCACCTCGGCTGAGAGGGCGCTACCCGGTAGCGTCGCGGAGCTGAGCATGGCCTCATCAGTGATAGCGAGTTGCTCGACGGGAGAG
>CAZEIY010000073.1:10874-13905 GCA_964512375.1 uncultured Rickettsiales bacterium
CCGATGAGTGCATCCAGGCGCGCTGCCATGCCCGCATGGGCAGTTGCAGCCGGAGGATTCTCACGCAGCACCCGGCGCGCAGCGCGCAGCGAGCGCACCTTACCGGGGCGGCTGCGATCTCCGTTCCCAAGAGCGGGCAATGTTTCCTTGTGACGCAGGCGGACCTTACTGGTGAGCCGCTCTACCTCGTCGGGACTGTAGCTGCGTGGGCTGTTCAAATCAGCGCTGCGCGCATTGATCCAATCAGAAATGTTCTCCCCATCGATAAAGTCTTCCTCGCTGATCTCACCGTTGATGAGCTGCACGAGATCACGAGCCCAGGCTCCGTAGCTCCGTATCTCGGCCTCATAGACAATTGCCGCTGCCGAGATGATCTCGCCAGTCATCGGATCGAGCTGCGCGGGCCCGAACCCGAACGGATTGCCCCGGCCTGGGTTGGGCACGTTGTAGAGGAAGTTGTAGCGAAGGTCGCCAAGGCGTGGAGCAGTGCCCGCGGCGCCGCAGGCAGACGAGTCACCCTCCTGGACGGGGTTGTTCGGACAGAACTCGAAGACTGCAATATCTGAGTCCATCACGTCCTGACATTCCAACTCAGAGTCTCCCCCATCGAGACACTCGTAGTACCTCAGCGCATTCACCGTATCGCGAACAGGCTCATTCCACTGGCTCACCACCTCGGCAGACACCTCGGCAAAACGTGAGTCCAGGCCGGGAGAGCCGTGCCAGGCAATGGTCTTGAGTCCGCGTTCTCGATAGGGCAGCGTGCATTGACCTGCCAGTTCATCGCACTGCGAGCCCACCGTGTCCGAGCAGTCCGTGTCCTCTGAGCAACTCCGGCCATCATGCGTCTGGTCCCAGATATTCCATCGGCTCTGATAGCGCAACCGGCCTGTATTGGTAGGTCCGTACTGCTCGTCGTAGGTGGGACGTTGGACATCGAAGTAGCCAAATAACTCCATGTCCTGCCCGTTCCAGGGCTGGGCCTCGTAGTCGCGGTCTTCCACTCGCATGAAGGAGTTGCGCACTACAACCTCAGCCGCTGTGCAGTCATCGAAGTGATAGAAGTACCAACACAGCGGGATCTCGCCGTCCTCAGGATAGTCGGGGTCAATCGCCACTCCGGGCTTGGCGAAGAACGCCGAGGTCACATCTAGGTAGCCATCCGTGACCACTGGGGCGAGAGGCGAGCTCGGATCAGTGACCGCATACGCCATGGGCTCCATCTCGACGAAATTAGGGGCCCAGAAATTCCAGTTAGTGATCAGGTTCTGTGACCAGTCGACCCGCAGGTAGTCGCGCTCGAACCACTGGCGGTCGCTGTCGTTCTCTACGATCACGTTGGTCTCTTCGCCAGTCGTCGTGTTGTAGTCGCGACGAATATCGAAGTGACTGACAATGGGCCAAGCAGCTACCGGCTCCCCCTCGTAATTGCCGTCTTCGTTGCGATCAGGGTCCGAACCCTCAAAACGCTCATAAGCACGCACTGCCACCAGGACGTTCTCCTCGATGCGCCAGCGGACACGATCCAGTTCGCCCTGATCACCAATGAACGTGAACTCCGATGACCAGGGCGTGTCGATGACCGTGCGTTGGAAGTACCACTCGCCGTCGAACTGACTCTTGGCGATGGGCAGCGCCTGGGTCTGATCGACAGGAGGCCTCGCCTCGGGGCAGCCACTGAGGGAAATGGCCATCATCGCCACAGCCAGAAGTATCAAGGGGCGGACTGTCATCACTAGCTGTTCTCCGATTCCGTCGCTGCGCTCTGGCGCAGACTGGTGAGTTCCTCACGCAAGGTATCAAGCTCCTCACGCAAGACCTGATTCTCGAACTTTCGCAGGTCTTCATCCTCTTCGAACTCTTCGCTCTGCTCCTGCAGGTCGCGACGCAGGTTAGCCGATTGTTGCTCGAGGTCAGAGCAACGAAGGAGCGTGTCGTCCAGAGCTTTTCTCTGCTCCTCGACACGACCATCAGCGCGCTGCGCTTCGCTGCGCAGACGAGCCGTCTCTTCCTGCGCCTGCTCAGACTGACGGACACTCTCCTCCTCGAGGGCCTGATACCGCTCGTCAGCAGCCCGTTGCATCTCCAGCCGCAAGGCTTCTGCAGCCTCCAGCGAAGCCCTGGACTCCTCGGCCAGGGCCAGCAAGCGCTGCTCACCCTCGGCCTGCTGCCTGTCCTGCTCGGACTCCATGCTCTGCCTCATCGCCTCGAGCTCTGTACCAGCCTCAGTCCGCAGTCTGTCGAGACCAAGACGGAGTTCCTCTGCGGCGGCCGCAGAGTCGCGACGCTCGGTCTCAAGGTGCGCGATCCGCTCGTCGGCCTCCAGACGGCTCCGAAGGCTCAACTCCTCGAGAGAGTCCGCCCGATCTTCGGCATCGCCAAGAGCGCGATCCTTCTCCGCTTCCGAGACCCGAAGTCGTTCTTCCGCCAGCTCCAGTGCGCTCGCCTTCTCAAGTTCGAGCCTCTGGTAGCGCACCTCCACCTCCATGAGAGCGGCATCTTGCCTCGCTACCAGATCGTGGTAGCGCTGCTCTGCCGTCTGCAAGGCCTGGCTCTGCTCCTCTTCGAGTCGGCCGAGTTCATCTGCGGCGAACTCAAGGGCGACGCGCTGCTCTTCTGAGAGCAGCGATGCTGCAGCGAGGTTGTTCTCAGTGTCGAGCAGCCTCCCACCAGCCTCAGCAAGCCGACTCTCTACCTCAGCGAGGCGCTCCGTCAGTGTAGTGGTCTCTTCTTCGGCTGCTGCGACCTCAAGGGCTGCTCCTGCCGCCTGCTCTCTGGCTGCCCTGGCGGCCTCCTCAACGAGGCCATCCTTCTCAGCAGCCAGTGCGGCGACCTCAGCAACAGCGGCGGCAAGCGCCTTGTTCAACTGAGTCTCGTTGTACTCGTAGGCGTCACGCTGCTTACGCAAGCTCTCCACACCGGTGCGAGACTCGCTCTCTGCCGCAGTGGCCCTCGACTCGGCAGCAGCAGTGTTCGAGGCAGCATCAGCAGCCTCCGACTCGGCAGCAGCAGCCCTGGACTCGGCGAGCAC
>CAZEIY010000074.1:0-9338 GCA_964512375.1 uncultured Rickettsiales bacterium
TGGTCTCCAGCATGTCATTGATCATTCCCTGGAGGCCCATCTTGCGGCCATCCTCGGGGGAATAGATTCGACTGATCCCATAGTCATGAAGGTCAGCGATCTCGGTGGGCACGATGACACCGCCGCCACCGCCAAAGATACGGATGTGTGCGGCATCGCGCTCTGCGAGCAGGTCCTTGATGTACTTGAAGTACTCGTTATGGCCCCCCTGATAGGAGGACACGGCAATCGCCTGAGCGTCTTCCTCGACGGCAGCGTCAACCACCTCGGCTGCAGCACGATTGTGACCGAGGTGAATCACCTCAGCGCCAGTAGACTGCAAGACTCGGCGCATCACATTGATGGCAGCGTCATGACCGTCGAACAGCGAAGCTGCCGTGACCACACGAAGGTGAGTCTTGACCGTATATTTCTCGCTGCTCGTCATGTCCTCAAGCGCCTCCTGGCTACATCGCGCTCACTGAGAAGCTACCGTCGATGACACTCAACACCTCGCCGCTACCGTCGCTGCCAGCATCGAAGTAGAAACAACCTCGCGCGACGTCAGGATTGTTCCCCTGCCCCTCCGTCACAGCTTCGATATAGAGGTAGCCACCAGCACCATCCCCATCATCGGTGTGGAAGACCTCGTCCTCAACCGTCAGGGTGGCATCGCCGCCATCCCTGCTGGCAGAGCCCAGAAAAAACTCGTACGGCCCCCCGCCTGCTTCGAAGACATCCGAAACATCGCCACCGTCATCCACCTCAACAAGGCCAGTGCTCTCGTTGAAGCTGAACAGAGTGGTGTGGTGCAATCGGATGCTGAGCAGATTGTGGGCATCGAGGGTGAACGCACTGATGAAGCCTACGGCGCCGGCGATCTGATAACCGCTCGACGCCGCCGTCCAGTCCTCTCCATCCACCTGCCCCGTCATCTCATTCGTGCCAACATCCTCACTGATCTCGCAGGAAGGAGTGCCATCCGTGGCCTCTGCGGCGCAACCAATGAGGGTGAGCAGAGACAGGACAACCGCGAATTGAGTAAGCGACTTCATAGGTGACCTCCGAGCCGACGCCTGAGATATGAGAGGAGTCACCTTCAATTACCCGCGATCCCCGCGCGGGGCAAGGGTGAGAGTCCCTACAATGAGCATCCATGAATAGCTCTCGCGCCACAATCATCGAAGTCTCGCTTGTACTGGCAGCCTTCGTTCTCCTCGTCATTCTCTTCTCTCGTAGCTACCAGGAACCGGCGGCACCTCTCTCTCTCAGCATCGACGAGGCGACCAGCGGGCTGTCCGAGAGTTGGGCGGGGATCTACGTCGGCGAACAGAAGATCGGCCACTCCCTATCGCGCAGCGGCACGACCGAAGACGGCGGATTACTGCTACAGGAACGCACCGTTCTGAAGCTGGTGTTGTTGGGGGAACCAAACGACATCACCATCGCCACCGATCTAGAGCTCAGCAGCGAGGGAAGACTGAGTTCCCTCCTCACTCAGGTACGCACTGAAGTAAAGGGACTCCCCGTGTCTCTACGAGCAGAGGGCAAGGCTGTGGGCGAAGGCATGACGCTCCAACTGTTCCAGGCCGGAGACCCGCTGACTACCCTGACTCTCGACGAAGTACCCACCACCAGCGCGACCCTCTACCGAACGGTCGTAAGCCAGAAACCTGAGGTAGGCGGTCGAGTGACTGTGCCCTTCTTCAATCCTCTCACCCTCGGGCACAGCGAGGCCTCGGTCACCGTACTCGCCCACCACGACGCAACCCTGCCCGATGGAACCACGACAGGAGCCTGGCTGCTCGAAGTTGATACCGGCGGCCAGAAGCTCGAGGCACTCATCGCGGACGATGGACGACGCATCCGCGAGCAAGAGCTCGACGGGGGGCTGGGGATGGAATTACGGTTAGAAGATCGGGAGACCGCGCTCCACTTCGGCTGGCCCGGTGACATCGGAGACAGCGTCGACCTTATCGCTCTCTCCAGCATTCCAGTGGACCAACCACTCCCTGGAGGTGGCCGGGATCTCACGGATCTGAGGCTGAAACTCTCCGGTCCCGAGAACCTGTCCCGCCTGTTGTCCGCAGCCCACGGCGAGCGGTGGGACGAAGAATCCAAGACGCTCAGCCTGCACAACTCGTTGGGCCCCTCAGAGCAGTCCTACACCCTGCCCAATAGCGAGAGGGCACTCAAGCCGTGGCTCCGGAGCACCACCTTCGTCTCAGCTGACAATCCGGTCATGCGCAGAGTGTCAGGTGAGATCATTGGGGATCGTCTCGACTCCATCGAAGCTGCAAGGCGCCTGAACCACTGGGTGTACCAGGAGATCGAAAAGGTACCCGTCGCCGGCTTCCCCGAGTCGCGCGAAATCCTTCGCAGCCGCCGAGGCGACTGCAACGAACACACCACCTTATTCACCGCCATGGCGCGCTCCGTGGGCCTGCCGACCCGGATGGCAGCAGGCATCGTCTACTCCGAGAGCATCTTCAGTGACGGCGCGTTCTACTATCATGCATGGCCTGAGGTGTGGCTCGGGGAGCAGTGGCTGGCGATAGATCCCACATTCGGCCAGTTCCCCGCTGACGCAACTCACGTGAAACTGGTCGAGGGGGACCTCGATCAGCAGATTGAGTTGATGAGCGCCGTGGGGCGGCTCAAGATTGAAGTATTGGGGACGGAACCGGGATGATTCGCACCAGCCAACTCTGCAAGGTCTATGGCAGCAAGGGCTTCGTTGCTGTGAACCATGTCGACCTTCATGTCCGCGAAGGCGAAGTATTCGGCTTCCTTGGGCCCAATGGCGCTGGCAAGACAACCACCATGAAGATGATCGCAGGCATGCTACGTCCCACGGGTGGAACGATTCATGTCGCAGGTATCGACACCGCGATCAATCCCGTCGCTGCCAAAGCAATCATCGGCTACATCCCCGACCGGCCCTACCTGTACGAGAGGCTGACCGGCGAAGAGTTCCTGTCCTTCGTTGGGGCCATCTATGGGATGGAAACCGCTGCTACCATCGACCGTAGCGGCGAGCTACTGGACTTCTTCGGCCTCTCATCCTTTGCCGGCGAGCTGGTGGAGAGCTACTCCCACGGAATGAAGCAACGGCTGTCACTAGCCGCCGCGCTCATCCACAGTCCACGACTGCTAATCATCGACGAACCAATGGTGGGCCTTGACCCCGCCGGGGCGCGTCTCATCAAGAGCGTCTTCCGCCGACTCGCCGACGAGGGAAGGACAGTCTTTCTCTCTACGCACACCCTCGAAGTCGCCGAAGCCATCTGCGACCGGGTCGCGATCATTCACAGGGGGGAGATCGCAACCCAAGGCACGGTCACGGAGCTCAAGGATCTACACACTGCAGGAGGCGGTGACCTGGAAGACGTCTTCCTCACACTGGTGGGCAGCCCGGACGAAGCCCGCGTCATCGAGGTCCTACGTGAGGACACGGAGGGACGCGATGGCACCTGACAAGACACGCGGACCCTTGAGGAGCGTCCTGCTATTCGCCACCGCAACTGCCGTGAGTGTGATCACGCTCTCCTGCGCAACCACTCAAGGCCTGTGGGCTAATGGTTGGTACAGCGAGCAGCTTCATCTCAAGGAAGCCGGGGGCAGCAAGACGATTGAGCTTCGCTACCAGCCAGGAGAGCTGGGGGCTGGTTGGCAGGAGAGCCCCTCGGCAACTGGCGACATCGCCCTCTATAGCCAGGAACTCGGCGCCACCATATACGCTGACAGCAGCTGCGGGTCGCGCTACGAGGATGCTCCCCTCCCCGTACTCCTAAACCACCTTCTGTTCGGCTTCACTGAAGTCGAACTCAGCGATGAACGGGACAGAGACCTCGCCGGCAGGGCATCCCTCACGCGTGAGGCATCTGCCCGTCTTGATGGCGTCCAGGTAGAGGTAGCAGCGACGGTCACCAAGAACGGCCCCTGTGTGTTCGACCTCGTATTCATCGGACCACCCGGAAGTCTGCGCAACGGAGAGTCGCACTATGAACAGTTCCTCTCTGGCCTGACGGTGGAGTACCAACCGTGAGCAAGTCGCTCACAGAGCCACTAGAGACGACAGCGAGCCTACCCGTCGAGATGACCGCGGCCATCGGGGGTGGTTTCCTCTCGTTCTTTGCAACCATCGGTGGCATCGCCACCCTCACTGTGCAGATGCTGATGGCCATGCTTCGGCCCCCGTTCGAGCTACGTTCGATCATCCGTCAGCTCTATTCCCTGGGTGTACAGTCCGTCTCCATCGCTTTCCTCACCGCGCTGTTCACCGGTGCAGTAATGGCTCTGCAGTTCGGCTGGGGCCTCGAGCGCTTCGGTGCCGCCAACTATGTTGGGAAGGTCATCTCAGTAGGATTCGTCATGGAGCTGGGCCCCGTGCTGACCGCACTGTTGGTTGGTGGGAGAGTCGGGGCCGGAATCACCGCCGAAATTGGCTCCATGGCTGTCTCGGAACAGATCGATGCCATCCGAGCCCTTGGAGCGGACCCCGTGAAGAAGCTGGTCGTACCGAGGGTGCTCGCCTGCATTATCGCCATGCCCCTCCTTGCGGCCATGGCAGACGTCGTGGGTATCTTTGGCGGCATGGTGGTAGCCGTCACCGACCAGGGGCTCAGCACCGCGTACTACCTCGACCAGGTCTTGACCACCGTCGACATCCCCAAGGTCATGCATGGTCTCGTAAAGGCCGGGTTCTTCGGCTACTTCTTCGGCATCATCGGCTGCTACATGGGGCTCAATACGAGCGGTGGCACCCGGGGTGTAGGTCGCTTCACGACACGGACCGTGGTAGTGACCTCGATCACGATCCTGATAGGGGACTTCATCCTCGGCAAGATCCTCCTCCCCTTCACCTGAGAAGATCGGAAGCGCTGTGAACTCCGCCCCCCTTCCCGTGATTCTCGCCTCGGGTTCACCTCGACGACGAGAATTGCTCGAGCAAGCCGGCCTGACCTTCGATATCGAGGTGTGCGAGGTAGACGAGAGCTCCCGAACGGATGAGTCTCCCGTCTCACTTGCAACCCGTCTTGCCAGGGCGAAGGCAGAGGCCGTGGCCAGCACTCAGACGAAGCCGGCGCTGGTCCTTGGCGCGGACACCATCGTCGTGGTGGGTGACCAGATCCTCGGCAAGCCGAAAGATGCAGAGGACGCCATAGAGACCCTGCAGTTGCTCTCTGGCAAGGAACACCAGGTAATCACGGCCTTTGCCATGACTCAGTCTCCGGAGTGTGAGCAATGGGCGGTTCGCTCAGTGCATACACGGGTGCAGTTCCTCGAACTGAGTCGCGATCGAATCGAACGCTATGTACGTAGCGGAGAGCCCCTCGACAAAGCTGGGAGCTACGCCATCCAGGGACTCGGCGGTGCGCTCATCGAACGCATCGATGGCTCGTACAGCAACGTCGTCGGTCTGCCCATCGTCGAGGTACTCGAGTGTCTGGCGCGAATGGGGGGGCCTCAACTGTGAGCGATGACGGCGACTCCGTCACAGAGCGTATCGAGGCAATCAGAAGGCGCATCACCAGGGCCTGTGACCGAGCCGACCGTGATCCCGCCGACGTAGAGTTGCTGGCCGTCAGTAAGATGCAACCCCCTCGCGCAGTGATAGAGGCCGTGAGCGCCGGGCAGTTACTGTTCGGGGAAAACTACGTGCAGCACTGGCTCAGCAAAGCTGAAGACCCTCAGATCGTGGGTCTGAGTGAACTGCGCTGGCACTTTATCGGTGCGCTGCAGCGCAACAAGATCCGCTTCCTACTTGGACGAGTGCAGTGTATCGAGACCATCGATCGCATGAAGCTGGCACGTGAACTGTCCAGCCGAGCGCTGGCGAGGGTTGGTGGTCACCCACAGCAGGTACTCCTCGAGGTCAATCTCGAAAGAGAGGCCGGGAAGGCGGGCTTCACACCAACGGACCTCAGCACGCTCCTTCCCGAGCTCCTCGCCCTGCCCGGGCTCCTCGTTGACGGACTGATGGCGATCCCCCCCCAGCGCAGAGACCCTGAATCAAGCCGCAAAGACCACCGCTCCCTCGCTCTGCTCAGAGCCCGGCTCCAGGATGAACAAGGGATTGCGCTCCCCACATTGTCGATGGGCATGAGCTCCGACTTTGAAGTGGCCATCGAAGAAGGGAGCACCCGAGTGCGTGTCGGCACAGGAATATTCGGTGCTCGCCCGGCCCGCACCTGAGGCTCTCTGCTCGTCACCAGAGAACGCCATCTCTCTCAGAGTAGTCCTCCTGGAGGATGTCAGAGGTGCTTCGCGACAGCGGAACGGACCTCTTCCTCTGAGCGACCAACGATCCCGATCACCTTGTGCCGAGACGAACTGCCCCGAACGATGCTGAGCGCACTCGGAGCAAGGCCCAACACTTTTCTCCCAACAAACTTGAGGAGTTCTGCGTTCGCTCTTCCATCGACTGGAGGCGCTCTCAAACGCAGCCTCAGAACACCCTGGATGATGCCGACTACCGCTGTACGAGAGGCGCGAGGCTGTACTCGAATGCGCAGCAAGACCCTGCCCTTGGCGTCACTACCCAAAAGCAATTCCTCGCTGGTCGATCCGGAATCGAGCATTGACACGAGCCCACAATAGCCGGACACATAGAAGAGCATGAAGCCCCAACTCCCCCTGCACTTGATCCTCGCGCCGGTCGCGTTGCTCATCACGGCATGCACCGCTCCCCCTGGACTTCCCGAGGGAGACCCCGTCTGCCGTGCGCCCAGCCGAGTTCAAGTGCTTGATTTTGTCGACGGTGACACCGCCGATGTCCTCTTTCTCGAGGGCACTCTGGCGGGCAGCGAGGAGCGCATCCGGCTCATCGGCGTGGACACCCCCGAGGTCAATCACTCCAACACCGCAAACAGTGAGTGCTACGCAGTAATGGCCTGGAGTGAGGCCACCGAGCAGCTCGAGGACCAGGAGGCCTGGCTCAGCTACGACGAGCAATGCCTGGATTTCTTCGGTCGCACCCTCGCGTACATGTCTCGCAGGAGCGACCTGTTCTTCCTCAATGAGCACCTCATCGAGCAGGGCTTTGGCCGCGCCTTGAGCATCCCACCGAGCGACGAGTTCAGCGATGAGTTCGCGGGGCTCGAGATCGAGGCACAGGAAGGAGCTCGCGGCCTGTGGGGCGAGCCATGCTTCGGCTCGACTCGCTGACTGAAGCCGCCTGACCGCGGCTCCTGGTCCCGCCCGGGCCAGGCTCCAATAGAGCGTAAACAAGCCCCTCTGGTCTGTATGAATTCGAGACGGGTTTGCCCTTTTCGCGCGGGCGAGACATTGACCGACGCGCTCATCCGGTATATCCCCCCGGCATGACCGCTATCACCAATCTCGAGCTAGACAAAGACTTCGATGCGGCCAGCGTCGAAGAGACCTGCCGCACACTCTGGGAGGAGAGCGGTATCCATCGCTACGAGCCCGAGGGTGAGGGCGAATTGTTCTCGGTCGACACGCCGCCCCCCTACGTATCCTCAGCCCACCTGCACGTCGGCCATGCCATGTCCTACGCGCAGGCAGAATTCATCATCCGCTATCACCGGATGAAGGGTCGCCGCATCTACTATCCCATGGGCTTTGACGACAATGGCCTGCCCACCGAGCGCTACGTTGAGAAGACCTACAAGATCAACAAGCGCAAGACGACCCGCGCCGAGTTCCGCGCCCTGTGCCTGGAAGAGACCCGCAAGGGCGCTGCTGTGTACGAGGACCTTTGGCGAGCGCTTGGTCTCTCTGTCGACTGGAATCAGCGCTACTCCACCATCGATGACCACTGCCGGACGACGGCTCAGCGCTCCTTCCTCGACCTATTCGAAAAGGGTCGAATCTACCGCTCCGACGAGCCGGTACTGTGGGACACTCACTTCGAAACTGCCCTGGCACAGGCCGACCTGGACACCTTGAGTCGCAGAGGCCAGATGCACGACATCGCCTTCAAGGACGCTGATGGTCAGGACCTGGTTATCTCGACCACTCGTCCGGAGCTGATCCCCGCCTGCGTTGCCCTGTACTGCAATCCAAACGACGAGCGCTACACCCACCTGATCGGAGGCAGAGCCGGGGTGCCCCTGTCAAACCGTGATGTCCCAATCCTCACGGATGACGAGGTGCGCACCGACTTTGGTACGGGCCTGATGATGGTCTGTACCTTTGGCGACGGCGAAGACGTCAAGAAGTGGAAACGCGACGGCCTCGACACCCGCCTTTGCATCGGAAAGGACGGCATGATGACCGACCTCGCTGGCGAGAACTACATGGGCAAGCCAGCCACTGCCGTCCGCAAGCAGATCGTCAAGGACATCAAGGAAGCCGAACTCTACCGGGGTTCCCAGCAGGTGGAGCAGAACGTCAGCATCTCAGATCGCTCCGAGGTGCCGGTCGAATTCAACATGGCGCCCCAATGGTTCATCAGGGTCCTCGACATGAAGGACGAGTTACTCGAGCGAAGTGGACAACTCCGCTGGCATCCTGAGCACATGAAGGTCCGCCTGGACCACTGGATCGAGGGCCTCAAGTACGACTGGAACATCAGCCGGCAGCGTTTCTATGGCGTTCCGTTTCCCCTGTGGTTCTGTGAGGGCTGTGGTGAGGTGATCCTGGCCTCCCAGGACTCACTGCCCGTCGATCCCCTCGAGGACCCCTGTCCGGTCAGTTCCTGTCCGTCCTGCCAGGGCACTGACTTCCGTGGCGAAGCCGATGTAATGGACACCTGGATGACATCGTCACTCACGCCCCTCATCAACGCGAACTGGGCCCAGTCTCAGGGACGTGATGGCGACAGTGGTCTTCACCCAATGACTGTGCGGCCTCAAGCCTTTGAGATCATCCGCACCTGGCTCTTCTACACCGTGGTCAAGTCGCACCTGCACGAAGACACCCTTCCCTGGCGCGACGTGATGATCTCGGGCTGGGGTCTCAACGAGCAGGGCAAGAAGATCAGTAAGCGCGATCTCGAGCGGCATACCGACAAGGACGGCTTCAACCGCTACGAACCCTATGGTGTTCTTCGTAAGTACGGTGCCGACGCCTTGCGCTACTGGGCAGCAGGATCACACCTGGGCCACGACACCAGGTACAACGAGAAAGACGTCCGTGCCGGACGAAAGCTGGTAGTCAAGCTCTGGAACGCTGCCCGCTTCGCGATGATGCAGCTCGATGGCTTCGACCCCGACGCCCCCAGGCCATCCTTTGGAGACCGCACACCCGAGGACCGCTGGCTACTCACCGAACTCAACCGTATTCTCCCCACCGTCGAACAGGGCATGGAGAGCTACAACTATGCTGTCGCTCGCGAGGCCACCGATCGCTTCTTCTGGGCGACGTTCTGTGACGACTATCTCGAGATGGTG
>CAZEIY010000074.1:9348-11742 GCA_964512375.1 uncultured Rickettsiales bacterium
GCGCCACCTTGTGGGAGTCCTTACGAATCCTGCTCGCTCTCTACGCGCCTATCCTGCCCTTCGTCACCGAAGAGCTGTACCAGCGGATCTACCGCCCCTACGAGGACAGCGTCTCATTGCACGTGAGTGCCTGGCCCGAACACCGCAAGGATCGCGACAATGAGGTGCCGGAAATGGCCATCGTAGGAGGCATCCTCCGCGCCGTTCGCGCCCTACGCACCGAGCAACGAATCTCGCAGACTCGTCAACTGCAGGCTGTAGTCCTCGATCTCGACGCAGCAGCGGACGACACCGCATCGATGGTGCGTAGTCTTGAGCGGACGCTGCAGGCCGTGGGACGTGCGCAGGAGATTCGATACGAGCAGGCACGCTCAGAGTCGGAGCTACAAGGCGTGCGCGTAGACATCATCCCGGTGGTCACCGAAGCTTCTCCTTGACTCCCTGGCCCGACGGATCCGGCACCGTCTCCTAGCGAAACGGGTCCGCAGAGTCTTCAGCAGCGGCAAAGTCGCGCAATCCCGGTAGCCCTCCCAGCTTACGGAGCAGCCATCTGGTGTTGCTGAAGCGTCGTGAGCTCTTATGCTCACGGCTCAATCGACCCGGCTGAAAGTCGAGGCCATGCCGCGAAAACACGGCCTCCAACTCTTCGGAGTTTCTGACCAGCCGATCGCAGGTCACCCGGTAGGCGTGGCCCGCAAGTTGCTTTCGCACGCTATAGCGCATGGGGTGGTAGCTGAACATCTGCCAGTCATGCGCCTCGGGCTCCAACAGCACAATGTCGACCTCAGGATAGCGGTCTCTCATCGCCTGCAGTCCATACAGCACCTGCGAGCGGATCAGCATTCGGAACACCTGATCGAGAACCGCGGGAAGGCCACGGTCACTGAGATGGCGCTCGCCGTCCAGGAGTGAACGTCCCTTCCTGGGATCATTGACCACCGGCACCAAAGGGTTGACCGCGATGACCAGCCCCGCACCGTGGCGCACTGCTACGTCGACGGGCAGGTTTCGCTCAATGCCTCCATCGACAAATTCCTGACCTCCGATCCGCACTGGGCGAAAGAGCAATGGTAGAGCCGAAGATGCCTGGACCGCCTTGCTAATGGGCAGCCCCCTCTGCCCCTGCTCTCCGAACACGACCCGCTTACTGGTGTCCAGGTTCACCGCCGTAACAAAAAGGCTCACGGGCAGAGACTCAAAAGAATCCGCATAGCCCAGACCCCGAAGAGCCCCGCTCAGATAGCTCGCGATGGGCTCGTTGCTGAACACGCCTGGCGGCAGACAGCCGAAAGCTTCAAAGAGAGCATCCGCGGGTCGCGAAGAATCCCCGGGCAATAAGCTCAGCAGGAACCCAGTAGTCATCCGCACTGGTAGACGAGCAGCAGCCGTGACCCAGGAGGACAGGTCGATCCCGTAGATAGAATTTCGTTTTAGTTCGGGAAGCTTGCTTCGCCGCCCCCCACCACGAACCAGGACATCTTCCATGTCATCAGGGCTGGCACCGGCCGCCATCAAGCTCGCCACCAGCGAGCCTGCCGATGCGCCGACATAGCAATCCAGATCACCGAGAACACCACCACCCAGAGCTCGATCCAGAGCTCTCAGGGCGCCCACCTCAAACACGCCACCGGTCAGGCCGCCACCACCGCACACGAGAGCAATCTTTCGTGCACCGTTGATACTGCGTTGTTCGCGGCTCATCAGCTCTCTTCTCCTGGGGCTGTCCACTGAGAGAGGAACAGTCGGCGGATGGGTGCAAGGTAACGTTCCCTAACCTTCTCATCGAGACTGAGGAGGGCGTCCAGGTCGGTGCTGTCATCTTCCGCCACGAACACACCCTTCGCCCGGAAGTGGCGTACAGCATTAGCAAGGTTGGCCTTACTTGCGGCCTCAGGCCGAGTGACGTCCTCGGTAAGGAACATGCGTCTACCCAGATTGAGGCTGTTGTCGCACAACTCGGCCTCCGTGAGCCTTCGTGATCGCAAGACTGTACATACACGAAGCACGACATAGTAGGACTCAAGCAGACTGCGAATCGTCGCGATGAACAAGGTCGCGTTGTCCTGACTCACGAGCCGCAGCGACTTCCCCTCGATGCGCACAGATAGACCGTCGCCAACCCATTCCTCAGGCTCTTCAGAGTGTAGCTCCTTGTCCTGACTCGGAGCCAACAGTTCGACCACACCCTGCGCAGCAAGGCCAGCACAAGCACGTGAGAGAAGATGAGATGACGGGATGTCCGGGTGAAACACAAACTCCTGCTGGAAGAGGTCGAGTAGGAAGTCGAAACGACGCTGCACCTTGCTCAACGCCTGAACTTCTCCACTCCCCACCTGTAGTGCCGTACAGACAAAGGCTGCAGGCACGAAGTGGAACAAGATCGTGTTGTGCATG
>CAZEIY010000074.1:11752-12310 GCA_964512375.1 uncultured Rickettsiales bacterium
CGGGCATGTCGGCTGAGACTGCAATGACATCTCTAGAGTTGGCAGCTTCGAACCCGGCAGCATCGTGCACGACCTCTGTCTGGTTGCCCTCACGAAACAACTCCAAGGCCTCGTCCAAAGCATCCTCTGGGAAGTGCCAGGAGTCAGAGAAGTGAGCATCTCTATACTCGAGCCAGCGGACAATCTGCCGCGCCCTGCTGTGGAACAACTCTCGAGATATGCCCCTGCGATCATGGCTGAGCAGCACGGTTGCAGCCACAGCAGACGGGGTGACTACCGTAACGTCCTGGATCTCGGCGCTGAAGTGTTGGACCAGCCGTTTGAGAAAGGCCTTCCGATCGTGAGGTTCTAGCTCACGGTATGGAGTGTCCAACACCTCAATAGACTCTTTCAGAGAAATAGGATGGTTCGTCTTCGCATAGACACGACCAAACCTCCGCCTGAGCACCGAAGCGCTACGGACCAGGCCCCCCGCCGTCTCACGACGCTTCTCTCCACCCGTGAGTTCGGCAGAATAGTCTTCTACGACCTTCTCATACGCGATATATACCGGCACCA
>CAZEIY010000074.1:12320-13883 GCA_964512375.1 uncultured Rickettsiales bacterium
CGGCACCACCTGGATGTCTGAAACTACCCGGTCCGCCATCGCCTCAACGTAGATGGAGAGAAGACCGATCTTCCCCGCCAACATCTTTCCAGTCCGACTTCGGCCACCTTCCAAGAAGAACTCCTGCGCGTAGCCTTCTGCAATCAGTGTGCGCAGGTACTGGCTGACCAGGGCGCTGTACAGGGGGTCACCGGTGAAGCTGCGCCGGATGAAGAAGGCGCCACAGCGGCGAAAGATCATACCGAGTGGCCAGAAGCTCAGATTCACGCCAGCTGCAATGTGGGGGGGCATCATTCCCTGGTGATAGAGCAACCAGGAGAGAAGAAGGTAGTCGAAGTGACTCCTATGGGACGGCAAGAGCAGGACAGTACCGTTCCGTGCAGCCTCCCGAATCCGCTCCACATCAGCCGACGAGAACTCAACTCCACTGTAAATCCGAGACGTGATCAGATCGAGTAGAAGACGTACAGCGATGATCATGCCGAAACGAAAGTCTGCGCCCATTCGATCGAGGATCTTGTGAGCGCGTTTCTCAATGGCCTGCGACGAACGTCCCTGCTCTGTTGCAGTTGCCTGAATCGCGTCGCGAACCGATGGTTCCGACAGAACCCGATTAAAGAGCCAACGGCGCGGGCGAACGTCGGGCCCCTTCACTACGCGCCGCTCGCGATACAGATAGCCCAGGAGAAGCCAGCGCAGCTTCTTGGCCACTCGATCACGTGGCTGCCCCTTCTGCTCCTCAACAAACTCCTGCACATTGAGCGGAGTCCCGACCTTGACTACAGCGTGGTGGTAGTTGACCAGGAAGTGGGCGAGCTTTCGTATTCGGCCTGGATCTTCGGTGTCACCAAGCAAGACATCGAGCAGCCCTCTCGTGCCGCGACCGGGCGCTCGAGACCAGATGAGCACCTGGGGCACGACGAAGATGGGCTTGTCCGTACGCTCCTGAGCCTCAATCAAGGCCTCCACCAGGTCACCACCACTGCGGCCAGGCTGGAAGGGCCAGGTTCGTCCTTGACGAAGGAACAGAAGGACGGTCGAGCCCTTCGCAAGAAACCGGGTGAGATAGCTTGAATCGATGGGATCGGGCAGCTCTCGTCCATAGCCGTTGCGCATCTGATAGAGGGTGCGCGTTCGAGTGAATGCGGCCCTGAGACTGCCGAACATTGTGGTGCTCACGCCATTAGCGAACTCCGCGAGGGGCAGGTTCCTACGAAGAAAGAACGAGTTGAAGAAGAGATAGTCCAGAAGCGACCGTGTCCTCATGACGTACACGAGGGAGCCAAGGGAAGCCGCCTTGTGTACTTCCACACGATCGCTATCGTCCTCAATCTTGTGAAAGAACAGTCTCGCGAAGAGGCGCATCAGCGGCCCCAGCTGCGGCAACATCCTCGAGCCGTAGGGGTCGTCTGCGATCTCCAGAGGGAACTGAGACCCTCGCGTCGAACGGCCCCCAGGCAGTACCTGAAGAGAATACTCAGGGTTAGGATCTGGTTGGTTCATGGGCTGGCCTGTCTGCGGGCGCTCTCGCCACCCTATCGCTTCCCACGAGGTGCCGGTGCC
>CAZEIY010000075.1:0-7515 GCA_964512375.1 uncultured Rickettsiales bacterium
TGCAGCGCTGTCGTCATCGTCACCTGTAGCGCTGTCATCGTCATCACCCGCGCTGTCATCGTCATCACCCGCGCTGTCATCGTCGTCACCCGCGCTGTCATCGTCGTCACCGACCGAGGTGTCGTCGTCATCACCCGCGCTGTCGTCGTCATCACCCGCGCTGTCATCGTCATCACCAACAGAGGTGTCATCGTCGTCACCAACAGAAGTGTCATCGTCGTCAGCAGGTGGCTCACCAGGGCAACCGCTGAGGCAAAGGACGGAGACCAACAACCCTGCGGCCCAGTATCGAACGAGAAGATCTGACATCGAATGACTCCCAAACAATCCGCGCAAACCGCGTGTCCACTCCTACCAGAGTACACCAGCCACACCTAGCGCTGCTCCGTATGGTCTTCAAGATAGAACCTGTTGACCTCAACCCGAGGGCGCGAAAGTGCCCGCCTAGAAGACAGCGACCAGAGAGAGGCCCACTCCATCTCGATGCACAAGAGGAACCGGGAACAGTAGAGGGCCCCGCTCGCTCCGTCGCCCTCGCACCTCGGCGTCTCGCGACGAGAATGAAGCCAGTGTTCCACGCCGATGCTTCGCCAACACAACAGCGCCCGCGATGGACATTCCCGCACCAACGATGAAGTGCTGGATCATCATCGGGATCGCAATCAGTAAGCCGAAGCCGCCCCCCTGCCCTCCCGACGGCAGGGCCGCAGAGATGCCCGAGAACATCAGATGAAGCCCCGCATACGACAAGGCGTAGATTCCTCCCTCAAGCAGCCCCATTCCCGCCCCGCGCAGTCGATCCTCTGCAAGCTTCGAGAAGCCCACTACCCCCATCGGTGCTGCTGCGATGGAAACCAGCGAGACCAGCCCTTCGACCAAGAGTGAATCACCCGCTGCCCAGGGACCAATCGGATCCGCAAATGCCCTCATGACGATGGCGAAGGTGAACTGGAAGGCCTGGATGCCAAGGGCAAAGCCAACCAGGCCGCGCCCGACACGACGCGAACGGAACGCAGCAAACTGAGCGCGCTCATCGCTCATCTCCACAGTGGGTGAGGTCAGTGAGAAACCCGTGGCAAGAGACGATGGCAGAGCGACGCTCGCCGACGCCTGTCGGACCGCAAGCGTGCTCACCAGCACGAAGCTGAGAAGGGCCAGAGCGAGCGGCACGAAACGAAACAAGGACATCTCCTGAAGCTGAGGGAGGCGACCAGACGAACATAGCCACCTAGTGGCCCCAGAGTCGATCTGGACGAGGACGCCTTCCCATTCTCACTCCTGCTACCCTCCCCGCGTGTTCTCACGCCTGACCACTGACGATGAGTGGGCACGACGCCTGCAATCCCCAGCGCTGGGGATCGCTCTCGCCACCTTCTCCATCCTCGCCCTTGAGCTCGCCCTGATTCGGTGGATCTCAGGGCAGGTGCGCATCTTCGCCTATTTCAACAACCTGACCCTGATCGGCGCCTTCCTGGGAATGGGGTTGGGCGTCGCGCTCGGCCGACGCCGCCCGGGACTCCTGCATCTGTGTCTGCCGTCACTGGCACTGTTTGTCGCCGTGCTCACCGCCTCTGAGCCGCTGGGACTGATGCACCTACAGTTCCCCGACCCGAGCATCCACATGTGGGGTGCGGAAGGAGCTGACCACTCGCTGTTTCTGCTGGTTCGCAATCTCGGCATTTTTGGCCTGCTATTCACGGTTCTGGTGTGGATTTTCGTCTGCGCTGGCGCCGCCGTCGGTCAGCTATTCCCGAGGCTCCCTGTGCTGCGGGCCTACAGCGCGGATCTACTGGGATCACTCCTGGGCATCGTCGCCTTCACCTCGCTGACCTGGCTGCGACTGAGCCCGCCGGTCTGGTTCCTGCTAGCCGGCATTCCACTGGTTCTGCTCTCGAAGAAACGACTCGGGGGGGCGAGTCTGGCGCTCTGCGTCGCGCTGGCGAGCTTGTCTGTGAATGGCGCGACGTTCTCGCCCTACAACCGCATCGATCTGGTGCCCGAAGACGGCAGCATCAGGCTCTCAGTCAACCGCGACTTCCATCAGTACATGCACGACCTCTCTGAGAGCAACGTGGCGAGTCCAGCCCACACAGAAGAGGTCCGATCCAGGCTACGCAACTACCGTGCAGCGTATGACCTTCCCTTTGGAATCAACGACTCGAGGAAGCGAGCCCTTGTAGTCGGTGCTGGTACCGGTAACGACGTACAGGCTGCTCTTCGCGGCGGATACAACGAAGTCCTATCGGTAGATATCGACGCTGAGATCATCCGCCTGGGGCGCCAACTGCATCCTGAGCAGCCCTACGACGATGGCAGGGTGGTTCCCGTCGTCAACGACGCACGGGCATTCTTCGAACAGTACGAGGGGGACCGCTTCGAAGCCGTCGTCTTTGGCCTTCTCGACTCCCACGCCATGTTCACCTCGCTGTCCTCACTCCGTCTGGACAACTACGTCTACACCGAGGAAGGCATCCGAGCTGCCTGGGAGCACGTCGCCGAAGATGGCCACCTGAGCCTCAGCTTCAGCGTCTTCGCGGGCGAATGGCTCGCTGACCGCATGCGCTGGACCATCACAAAGGCTACTGGCCAGGACCCCAAGGTGATCTGCCACAGCATGCACTTCGGCTGCACCTACATAGTCGCCAAGCCCCTCGCAGACCTGCACCTGGAGCGCGTCCCCAGCCACTTCGGCAAGCTGGCTCTGGCCACACCGTCCGCATCGGTTCGCACCACCAGCGATGACTGGCCCTTCCTCTACATCCGACCGGGGATCTTTCCGTGGGGCTACCTGCTCGTCCTTCTGGGTGTCCTACTGCTCGCAGGCGTGGCCACGCCACTGGCCTTTGGTCGGGACGTATTCAGTTCGAAATTCGACCCTGTGCTGTTCTTCATGGGTGCGGGCTTCCTACTCATTGAGACGCGAGGCGTGACCAGCCTCTCGCTGCTCTTTGGATCAACATGGATGGTTAACTCGGCCATCTTCGGCGGCATCCTCTTGATGGTCCTTCTTGCCAACCTCGCCGTCGAGCGCCTTGAGTTGCGACGGGCTACACCCTGGGCCTTCGCGCTAGGGACCGCCCTGATGCTCTTGTGGTGGATGGACCCTGCAAGCCTCAGCAGCCTGCCCCTGATCCAGCGTGGACTCGTCGGTGCCCTGGTCACCGGTCTTCCCATCGGCTTCGCCGGCGTGATCGTGTCTATTCTCCTGGCTCGCTCAGCAGCACCTGCCGCAGCCCTCGGCTCTAACCTGCTCGGCTCAGTGCTCGGCGGCTGTCTTGAGTACCTGTCAATGATCATCGGGCTGCGCGCCCTGGTTCTGCTGGCCATAGCTATCTACCTGCTCGCTCTACTTGCAGCGTCGCGAGACGAGACCCCCGAAGTCTCCTGACCAGCCCCTCACCCCTTCTGGCGGTGCGCCTGTACCTGGGTGTATAAGCGAAGGCCGCACTGGAGCCCCCCGTGACCAGCCACCACGACCAACTACAGAGTCTTCTCCGACGATTCGAGGAGCTCAACGAACCCGAGCCTGGCGGCTACCGCTGGAGTCACCACCATGATGGGGGGAAGCACCAGGTACATCTGATCTTCGGCTCGATGACCCACGGCGACGAGGTCGGCTCGCTTCCCGGCGTGGTCCGGGCTCTCGAGCAGTTGCAGGATGGCAGCCTGCGCTTTGGTGGCCGACTGACCTTCTTCATAGGCAACCCGGAAGCCGGACTGGAGCGAAAGCGCTTCCTCGAGCAGGACCTCAATCGCATGTTCATGGAGCGCGACGAGGATGCGCACGAGGTGCGACGCGCACGCCAACTGATGCCCATTCTCGATGGCGCTGACCTGTTGGTCGACTTCCACCAGACGATTCTTGCAACCCATCGCCCCTTCTACATTTGCCCATGGCACCGCATCGGCTGGCTCTGGGCACGCGCCATAGGGGGAGCAGAGCACTGGGTGACGCGCCCCCCCAACGAGAGCTTCGCCAGCGGGCTGGTCTGCGCTGATGAGTACGTGCGCGTGCAGGGCCGGGCCGGACTCACCCTCGAGCTGGGTGAGCAGGGCTTCTTCCCCGCGGCCGCCGAGCTGGCTCTTCGCAGCATCCACCGCGCGCTCACCATCGGTGACCAACTCTCGACCCGGCCCACAGCGCTAGAAGAAGCAGCTATGGACATGCCCGAGCTGTCCTTCCTACAGACCGTACATCGTGAAAAATTCGTGAACCCTCAGATGGCCCTGCGGGACGGCATGATCAACTTTGAGCCGGTGTCGGAGGGGGAGCTACTCTCCGACGAGGGATGGCCTGAGCTGCGCGCACCGAGCAGGGGAGCCGTCCTGTTCCCCAAGTACCCACCCCGCGACCAACAAGGTAACGCCACCGAGCCCAGGCCGGGAGAGCTGTATCGCATCGTCAAGGCTCTCGACGGACATCCTCTGGACCTGTGGGAAGAGGCCTGAGCTACACAAGGATTGGACTAGTGAAGTGAGCACCAACTACCGCAACATGTTCGAACTCGGCGGCAAGGTCGCCATCATCACCGGCGGCGGCCGTGGCATCGGCTTCGCCATCGCACAGGGTCTCGGTTCTTTCGGGGCCAGGATTGTGCTCGGGGAGCTCGACCCACAGCTGTGCTCAGAAGCCGCCCGCCGCCTCACAGACGAGGGCATCGAGGTCCTCGGCGTACCAGCGGACATCACGGACCTAGACCAACTGCGCGGGCTCTTCGACCGCGCTGAGGCCGAATTCGGGGGCGTCGACATCCTCGTTAACAACGCCGGAATAAGCGCTCGTATTGCCGCCGAGGACTACCCGGACGACGACTTCCAGCGCATGGTTGACCTCAACCTGACCGCCGTGTTCCGAGGCATGCGTGAGGCAGCGAGGCGCTGGATCGATTCTGGCAAAGGCGGCTCAATCATCAACCTCGCATCCTTCGCAGGAATGGTCGCCGATCCGATGTCGGCACCCTACGCCGCCACCAAGGGCGCAGTGGTTCAGATGACTCGAACCTGCGCAGTGGAGTGGGCCAAGCACGACATACGAGTAAACGCCATAGGCCCCGGCTACGTGCGCACAGAGATGACAGCCAAGACCCTCGATACCCCCGAAGCGGGAGCCGTGATTCGCGCCAAGACAGCGCTGGCAAGAGCGGCCATGCCCAGTGAGATGGCTGGAGCGGTCATCTATCTCGCATCGGACGCCTCCAGCTACACCACCGGACACATCCTGATGGTGGACGGTGGCTGGACGGCCATGTAGCCCGCCAACCCATCGAACCTGCTAGGGTTTCGGCTCCCCAGAAGGACGAACTGTGATGAAATCATTCCAACCGGCACTATCCCTACTGACCCTGGCGCTGGGCCTCCTGGCCTTGCCTCAGATCAGCTCCGCTCAGCATCTGGAAACCGGCAGCGCAACCTTCACCGAGAGCGCAAACGGGGCCGACAGCACCGATCCTTCCGGGTGGGTATCGGTGAGCTTCGAGCAGAATTTCGCCGACGTGCCGGTAGTCATCGTGGGCCCCCTCAGCCACGGGCCAGGTGCGGAACAGGACGCGTCGTGGTCGATGAGTCTTCGACTACGCAATGTCTCAACGGATGGCTTCGAGGTCGCTGCGACCCGCCCCGAAGGAACCGTTGATCCCTTTGTCTCGAGCACCAACGCAGCCCAAGCAGTGACTCTCACCGCCGACTGGCTCGCAGTACCGGCGGGGCTCCACAACCTGCCCGATGGCACACAGGTCGAGGCGCGCGTCGTCGACACTATCGAAGTGAGAGCTGGAGTCACGCCGGTAGGCTCAGGGGCCAGCTCCGCGGGAGAGTCCATCAACCTTGTGCACCCATTCGCCGAAGCGCCGGGAGTGCTTCATTCGGTGCAGAGTCAAGACGACCCGGAGTGGATCACGAGCACCGTATTCGGAACCGGCAATAGCGGAACGGTCCCCGACACAACCGGATTCACCATCGCACTGGAGGGCGCTGAAGTCGTCCTGGCTCACCCAAGCACAGGTTCTGCTATCCCAGAGACCATCGGCTGGGTCGCCTTCAGTCCAGCGGTCGGTCAGGTCACTGACAGCAACGGCAATTCCCGCGACTACGATGCCGGCCGCACCGCCGCCTACTACATTCAACGCCACGAGGACGGCTGCCAGCCCATTCCGGACACCGGCAGCTTCGGCTTCAGCGCCATTCCTGACGTGCTCATCAAGCACAACTCTATGCAGGGCAGCAACGGGGCCTGGGCGAGACGATGCGAGCCGAGCGACGGAGCAGGTGCTTTCCTACCCGCGGTGACTGCGGACAACGCGTGGGTTCATACCGATGAAGACCAGGTGTCTCAAGACGAGCGAGGTGGGCTCGATGAGTATGCGGGATGGTTCGCCATCGAGCCCGGTAGCTGGGTGGCGCTCACTGAATCCGACCACGACAGCGACGGGCTGCCCAGCAACGATGAGTTGAGTGATGACCCCCACGACCCACGCATCGACACCGACTCGGATGGAACCGACGACTACCTCGACACCGACTCCGACGATGACGGAGTCCTGGACGGCGTCGACAACTGCCCGACCCTCGCGAACGCGAGCCAGACCAACACCGACAGCGACACCGATGGCGACGACTGTGATGACGACGACGATGGGGACGGTCTCACCGATGACGATGAGATCAACACCCACGGCACCGACCCCCTTGACCCGGACAGCGATGGTGACGGCCTGGGCGATGGCGACGAGGTCAACACCCACGGCACGGACCCCGCCGATGCCGACACCGACAGTGACGGACTGGATGACGGCGACGAGCTGAACGTCCACGGCACCGACCCGCTGGATGACGACACCGATGACGACTCGGTGCTGGACGGCGCAGACAACTGCCCGCTCACTGCAAATGCAGGCCAGGATGACTCCAACCAGGACGGCGTCGGCGATGCTTGCAGCGCCAGCGGTGACGACGATGACAGCGCCACCGGCGATGACGACGATGACAGCGCCAGCGGCGATGACGACGACACCGCCGGAGACGACGACGACACCACTGGAGATGATGACGACGACACCGCCGGAGACGACGATGACAGCGCCAGCGGTGATGACGACGATGACAGCGCCAGCGGCGATGACGACGACACCGCCGGAGACGACGACGACACCGCCGGAGATGATGACGACGACACCGCCGGAGACGACGATGACAGCGCCAGCGGCGATGACGACGACACCACTGGAGATGATGACGACGACACCGCCGGAGACGACGACGACACCAGCCCTATCGTCACTCCGCAGTGTGGTTGTGAGGCGAGCCCGGCGAGCACCAACTCCCCGTCATGGCTCTGGCTTCTGTTCCTTGCTCTGCCGATAGCGATGAGAAGGTCGAGGGGACGGAGCGAGCGCTGAGTCCTCCTGGGCTAACTTCAAGACGAGACAGGATCAGCCTGGCGCTCACGGCGCTGGGGATCGCTGGGCTGTCCATCGCTCTGATCCTGAACCAGATCGACGAGCCCTTCCATCGCAGCAA